>WGCT01000275.1 GCA_015493625.1 Draconibacterium sp.
CACTTTATAAAGGGGTTTTAACCGTTCGGGTAAAACATCGTGTGCCGGTTGTTCGGGTAATGTCCGACAACGGAAGTTACTATTTAGACGAGTACGCAAATAAAATTCCCATCTCGCAAAACTATACGGCCAATGTTTTGGTTGCCACCGGTTTTTTTACCGAAAAATATGCGAAATCGGAATTATTGCCGTTTGTTTTATATCTGAAAAACAATGAGTTCTGGAATGCTCAAATCGAACAGATTTACGTGGCAAAAGATGGCGATGTGCTTTTAACACCACTAGTTGGCGAACATATAATTGAGTTTGGTACCCTTAAAAATTATCGGAAAAAACTTCAGAAAATGAAGGCATTTTACGAACAGGTTCTGGCAAACAATAACTGGAATAAATACAAACGAATTAGTCTGAAATATAAAAATCAGGTAGTTGCAAAAAAGAGATAAATTATGGTTTCAAAAAGTAATCTTTCGGTTGTTATCGATATTGGCACTTCAAAAATAGCAGCGCTTGCCGGGTTTAAAAACGAGCAAGGTAAAATTGAAGTTATTGCTTATGCAAAAGGATTTTCAAAAGGAGTTAAACGCGGTGTGATTTACAACATCGAGGAGGCGGCAAACTCTATTGAAAATTGTTTGTCGGAGTTGGAAGAACAACTCGACGAGAAGATTCAGACAGCTGCCATCGCTTATGCCGGCCAGCATATGAAAACCATCGATTTTCATAAATCGAGATTTACCTCCGACGATGGAGTTGTTTCGCAGTTCGATGTTGAGCATCTGTACGGCGAAGTTCAAAAAACAGAGTTCGAGCAAGACTATACGATTATTCAGGTCATTCCAACTTCGTTTGTTGTCGACGATGAAATTATTGTACAAAACCCGGTGGGTGTAACCGGCCGGAAAATAGAAGCCTATTATAAACTGGTGGTAATGCCAAAACCATACATTGAAAACCTGCATCGTGTTTTCGATAAAATTGGTGTTGAAATGGGCGAGATTACACTCTCAACACTGGCAATTGCCGAAGCTGTAATTACCGACGATGAAAAAGAGATGGGCGCCATTGTTCTCGACATGGGCGCCGGCACAACAAATATTGCTGTTTATCACGAATCGATGCTGGCACACACCGCGGTAATTCCGTTTGGTGGCAGTGTGGTTACCAAAGATATTAAAGAGGGGTGTGCCATTTTGCTGAAATGGGCAGAGCAGTTAAAAGTAAAATATGGCGGTGCACTTGGCGATTTTGCCGACGACCAGAAAGTGGTTACCATTCCTGTTCACAGCAATTTAGAGGCAAAAGAGATTTCGTTTCGTAGTCTTGCTTATATTATTCAGGCCCGGTTGGAAGAGATTATGGATAGTGTGAACCTTGAAGTGGAAAAGTCGGGAGTAGAAGAAAAACTGGGCGCCGGAGTTGTATTAACCGGTGGAACATCGAACCTCGAGCAATTTAGCTCGCTTGTAAAATACCGCACCGGAAAAGATGCAAGAATTGCAAATCTCGCCTTCAATCCGGTAGGCGATAAAAAACTGATACACGACAGTAGCTATTTTACCGCACTGGGGTTGTTGAGTTTGGTTGTAAACAAATCGGTAAATCCGATAAATAAAAAGAGAAAAAAATCGAAAACCCGAAAAGACGGATTAAAATTTATTCCTCTTTTGGGGAGAGCTGTTCAGGGGGCACTCGATTTTTTTGAAGACGAAAATGATGATTTGGCAATGAATTAAAAACAACAGATATGTCCGAGGAATTAGTAAACTTTCAGCTTCCCAAAAGCGCATCATCAATAATAAAAGTTGTGGGCGTGGGAGGCGGTGGTTGTAATGCCGTAAACCACATGTACGAAGAGGGAATAAGAGGAGTTGATTATCTTATTTGTAACACCGATGCGCAGGCGCTCGAATCGAGCCCGGTGCCGGTAAAAATTCAAATGGGAGTAACATTAACCGAAGGAAGAGGAGCAGGCAATAAACCCGAAATGGGCGAAGAATCGGCACGCGAAAATTACGAAGATATTAAAGCCGTTTTGCAGGATAATACAAAAATGCTGTTTATTACTGCCGGAATGGGTGGAGGTACCGGAACCGGTGCCGCTCCTGTAATTGCAAGTCTGGCTCGCGAGTTAGGTATTCTTACCATTGCTGTTGTTACTGTTCCGTCGCCAGCCGAAGGGAAAAAACGGTACGGACAGGCAATGGAGGGAATTAAAAAACTTGGCGAATTTGTCGATAGTATGTTGGTTATTAGCAACCAGCGACTGCACAATATTTATGGCGATTTACCGGCTCGCGAAGCTTTTAAAATGGCCGATAACATTGTTGCAACTGCCGTGAAAGGTGTTGCCGAAATTATTACCGTACACGGCAATGTAAATATCGACTACACCGATGTGCATACGGTAATGCACAACAGCAAAGTGTTTATTATGGGCACCGGATTCTCCTCGGGCGAAGGACGCGCAATGGATGCCGTAAACAAAGCACTCGAGTCGCCGCTGCTGGATAGCAACGATATTTTCGGAACGAAAAATATCCTTCTGAACATTATCTCGGGGAAAGAGGAAATTCGTATTGGCGAGATTGGCGAAATTATAGAAACATTGCAGGAGAAAGCCGGACAGGAAGCCGATATTATTTGGGGAAATGGCTACGATGAATCCTTGGGAGATGAAGTAAGTGTTACCATTCTGGCCACCGGATTTGTTACCAACCCGAATCAGATTCTTCAACCTAAAAAAGAGCCGGAAGTTTTTGAACTCGACAAGGAATTAGCGCCCGAAGAAGTTGTAGATAATACAGGGGAGGAAGTTCGGATTGAACCTCTTTTTGAACAGGAAGAAGATGAAAATGAGTTTGAACCGGTCGACTCGGGATTCTTTAAAGTTAAAGAGAAAGGGAAAAAGGAGAAACCGGCCGAATCGAGAAAAGAGCGACGTAAGAAAAAACGAAGAGAGAAAACCGATGAGCCTGTGGCCGAATCGAATATAGACAGTTGGTTTTATAAAAATTTTGGAAAATTATTTAACGAAGGCGACAGTGACGATGAGCTATTAGACTAATTGAAACCTTAAACAGAAGAGAAAATGAGTGAAGAATTGGCAAACTTTTCATTTCAGGAGAAACCCGGAGCTGAGATAAAAGTAATAGGAGTTGGAGGCGGTGGCGGCAATGCCGTAAATCATATGTACGAACAGGGAATTCGCGACGTTGATTTTGTAATTTGTAATACCGATGCACAGGCAATGGAATCGAGCCCGGTTCAGGTGCGTGTACAATTGGGAGCATCGTTAACCGAAGGACGCGGAGCAGGAAATAAACCGCAAATTGGCGAAAAAGCAGCCCTCGAAAATATTGAAGATGTAAAAGCGGCACTATCGGAAAATACAAAAATGGTTTTTATTACCGCAGGTATGGGCGGTGGTACCGGAACGGGAGGAGCACCCATAATTGCAAAAGCGTGCAAAGAGGCCGGATATTTAACGGTTGGCATTGTAACAATTCCTTTTAGAAACGAGGGGCGCCGAAGAGTAAAACAGGCTGCCGAAGGAATTGCAGAACTCGAAAAATATGTCGATTCGTTGTTAATAATCAATAACGAGCGAATTCGCGAGATGTACGGCGATTTTGCCATCTCGAAAGCATTTGCTATGGCCGACAATATTTTGGCTACTGCTGCAAAAGGAATTGCCGAAATTATTACCGTTCCCGGCTATATTAATGTCGATTTTGCCGACGTGGAAACCGTTATGCGAAACAGCGGCCTGGCCGTTATGGGAGCAGGAGTTGCCGATAGCGAAAACCGTGCAATTGAGGCCATTAAAAATGCATTAAATTCACCTCTGCTTAATAATAACGACATTCGAGGAGCAAAAGATATTCTTATTAATATTACATCGGGAAACAACGAAGTAACAATGGCCGAAATCGACGAGATTATTGAATACATTCAAAACCGGGCGGTTTACGATGCCAATATTATTTGGGGAAACGGCAAAGAGGAGTCGTTGAACAACGCACTTTCAGTTACCGTAATTGCAACAAATCTTAGCGACGGGAAGGTTGTACAACCCACCCAACCCGATGAGGAGAAAAAGGACGAACCCCTAATTAAAGGCGACGGTTTTGTTGAATTCGACATTGAAAAAGAGAGAGAAAAAGAGGAAAACGATTTCCAGTCGCTCTATCCGTCAACGACCAAATCACGGGCAGCATCAGCAGGAGTTCCCCTAACGCGCGACTATTCGAATTTAAGCGATGAGGATGTTGACGAACTGGAGAAAATTCCCGCCTACAAGCGGCGACAAATAAAAATGAACGGGTCGCAAATCAAAAAAAATGTATCGAAACTCTCGGTTACAAAAGACAATAAAATTTCAGATAAAAACTCGTACCTGCACGACCAGGTCGATTAAAAATAACTATTATGGCACTATTCGAACAAATAAACAACGACATTAAAACGGCAATGAAAGCTCGCGAAAAAGAGCGACTTCAAGTACTTCGAAACATTAAAAAAGTGATGCTCGAAGCCAAAACCGCAAAAGGAGCAACAGCCGAATTGTCCGACGAAGAGGTAATTAAAATTATCTCGAAACTCGCTAAACAGGGTAGCGATTCGGCAAAAATTTATAAAGAGCAAAACCGCGACGATTTATTTGAACAAGAGATGGCACAGGTTGCAGTTCTCGAAGAGTATCTTCCCGAAAAAATGTCGGATGAAGAGTTAACTGCCGAAGTAAAAGCAATTATAGACCAGGTGGGGGCAACCACAATGAAAGATATGGGAAAAGTGATGGGAATTGCATCGAAAAAACTCGCCGGGAAAGCCGATGGAAAAGATATTTCGGTAAAGGTTAGAGCGTTGTTGCAGTAACCTTCCTGCCCCGGTTTCTTAATTGCGCTGCTACACCCCCAACAACTTGTACACAGCGCTAACTATTTTAAGTTAATGGTTAACTCTACAACTTGTTCAGAGGTTACTTTTACTGCAATCTTATCGAAATTGGGTGGGCCAAACCGGCCATAAATATTTTTCGAAAAACCATATTTTTCTTTCGGAATACCCAAAAGATTTTTATCCATTTTTTTGTTGCCATTCTCATCGTGCCAAACGGCAATACCATAAAAACCGGCAGGTATATTTTTAATTGCCACAACTAAATTCCCTTTTTTTTGCGGTTTAACCGATACGCCTTTAAACTCTTTCCCCTCATTTGGAAACGAATCTTTATTGTCGAAAATTCCAATTTCAACCGTACCATTTTTATTCTCAACTCCGGTAATTGTCAGTTTTAGCGTTCCGTTTTGAGCAAAACCCCAAAACGCAGCAGTTGCCATTATAAAAACTAAAATCAATTGTTTCATTTTATGCTGTTTAATAGTTAGGGTATGATAGCCGAACAATTTAGTTGTGCATATTAATAATATTTAACAAAATAATCTGATTTTTTTCAGGGCGCCCGGGCGGTCTTTCCGCTATACCGGCAACAACAAAACCCAAGCTTCGCAACGTTTCGCGGGGCTTTCTTCGGCAGCCCGCTCAACTGCTACGCTACGGCTTTTGTGGCTGTCGGTGCCGCTGCAATACCTGGCGCAGGGCCAGTGTTGGTTTACCTCATCACTCCGGTATCTTCTTAACAATACGCTTTAAAACTCCTGTTCCACTCGCGCAGAGTAAATTCGGTACTAATTGCCACTAACTCGGTGGGGCGGAAATCGTTTTCCATTTCAACAATTTTAATCGAGTCGAAGGTGCATTGAACGGCGGCGGTTTTCCCTTTGGTTAAATTTACAAAGCCTTTAATACGGTATGCTTTGGGTGCCCATTCGTTCAAAAATTGTTGCAATGCCTTGCGCGACATTTTTCGCCCGTTTTTAATTACCATCGAATTTATTTCGGGACTGGCCATGGTTTTAACATCGCTGAAATAGAATTTATTAATGGCCCTGTTTCCCAATTCAAAATCAATATCGCAATAAGTTGTCTCTTTAATTTCGGCAAACGGATTTGCTTTTCGCACCTCATTTTTTATCGTTTCCATTTCATTCCCAACCAAATCTGTTTTATTAACAACAATAACATCGGCCATTCGTATTTGGTGCGAAACACGCTGTTTCATCGGGCCCACTTTGGCAAAATTTTGAGCGTCGATAATACACCAGTTCGAAGCAAGGTAAATTTTCTCTGCCAGTCGCCCCGCCGAAATCACCTCCGAAATCGATGTCGTGTCAGAGAGTCCCGACGCTTCAATAATAATATTGTCAGGCCGATATTCGTCAATAAATTTTTCGAGCGAATGAACAAAATCGCCCAGCAAGCAGACGCAAAAAACCGAGCCGTTGTTAATCTCCAGCAGATTAAAATCTTTCCCCGACTTTTGCAATTCCACTCCATCAATGTTTGCCGGGGCAAATTCGTTCTGAATAATCCCGATTTTCTTTTCACCTGAATATTGGTCAATAATACGTTTTAGGAACGTGGTTTTGCCACTTCCCAAAAAACCCGAAATAATATGGAATGGTATTTTTTGCATTTTGTTTTTTTGATAATAATAGTCATTCCCGCGAAGGCAGGAATCCCCCTCCAAATAGAAAGGAATTCCCACTTTTGTGGGAATGACCGATTTAGTTTTTTAGACCCTGAAACAAGTTCAGGGTGGCGCTTTTTAATAGCATTCGTTAAAAAAATACCGTCTTGCTAAACTTGTTTCAGCATCTGTCTATTATTTTTTTATTAGTCCCATTTTTGGGTGCATTTTGGGAATGACAATTATAAATATACTTATTACTTTTTGTCCACCTCTTCGCGAACCCGGCAAATATGGTCGGGCGTGGTGCCGCAGCAACCACCAATAATGTTTGCCCCGGCGTCAATAATTTTGGGAACCAAATTGGCCATTTCATCGGGTGTTTCCGGGAACACTGTTTTTCCATCGTCATAAATTGGCATTCCGGCGTTGGCATGAACGAGTACCGGAATATCTTTGTTAGCTTTACGAATCTCTTTTACAATGCCAATCATATCTTCAATTCCGTTTCCGCAGTTGGCGCCAATCAGTTCGGCTCCGGCATCAATCAAGGTATTTACCATATCGGTTGGCGCAATTCCCATCATCGAGCGGTAGTCGCCGTTTACCGTTTTTTCAAATGTCATGGTACAAAAAACTTCGCAGTTGGTATTTTCTTTTGCCGCACGAATTGCCAGTCGTGCCTCATCGAGGTCGGTCATGGTTTCAATCATAATGGCATCAACACCGCCGGCTTCCAAACCCTGCACTTGTGTTTTAAATGCTTCGTACAACTCCTCTTCGGTTACGTCGCCCATCATCAGAATTTTTCCGGTGGGACCAACCGAACCGAGTACAAATTTATCGCCGGCAGCTTTTCTGCTGATTTCTGCCGCCGCTTTGTTCAGCTCAAAAACTTTGTCGGCCAAACCATATTTTTCAACTTTAAAAATAGTACCACCAAAACTGTTGGTTTCCACCATGTCGGCACCTGCATCGATATAACTTTTGGCAATATCAAACACATCGTCGGGGTGCGAGAGGTTCCACTCTTCGGGGCACTCGCCGGGTTGCATTCCTTTTTGTTGTAAAAATGTTCCCCATGCTCCGTCGGAAACCATTGTTTTTCCTTGTTTTATTTGGTCGATTATTTTTCCCATCAGTTTTGAAATATTAAGGGCTATGAGCCCAATTTTTTACAAATATAAAACCCCGGGTTGAAACCCGGAGCAAAATATATTAGAATTTTTAATTAAATATTCTTTGTTGCCAGCTTACAGCTCTTTAATCCACTCCTTCACCACTTCGAGTGATGGTATTTCGCTCTCCGACTTTAATTTATATTTTACCGAAACAACTGCCGGCCCGTTTACAACGCCAAACGATGCCATTTGTGCTTTGTCCGATATTATTTTTACTTCAACATCTTTTCCGAGTTCGGTGGTTGCACGTTCTATAATCTTTTTTAATTCGTTGTTCTCATTTTCGTTTTCACCCAGAATAAGCAATTCGCTGCGTTTCGACTTTATTTTCAGCTTTAGCTTTTTGTTGATGCGTTTTTGGATGGCAGCAATCAACTCGCTTTTAGGCGGAATCTGCGAAACAAAAGCAATCTTCCCGTCGATACAGATGGTTGGTATGTTTTTTACCATCAGCGACGACATAAAAGTAACGGCATCCATTTTTTTGATGGCATGTTCGCGCCACTCAACAATTCCTTCGAACTGCGGAGCCACCTGTTTTACCGCTTCAACCATATATTGGCACGGTGCACACGACTCCGAATTCAGCGTAATAATATCGACAATTACCTTGTCTGACTGGCCGTAATCTTTCATATTTAACACCTCAATTGTGCTCTCTTTTTTATCTAAAGTGCGTATAACTTCCTGTTTGTAATCGTCGTGAACAATCTCGGTTACAGCCTTTAAGTTTTCGGGTGGCGTATCCATCGGCAGATCGCAACCGGGAGCCAGAATAAATCCGGTTTTGCCTCCCAAATCCAAACATTCAACGGCCTCTTCGCGGCAATCGTCTTCGTTTCCCATTAGCAGAACAACGGTTAATTTCATATTTCCGCCAAAACTAATTCCTTTTTTCAGGGCAATGTCTTTAACAAAATCAATTGGAATATTTTCGTCAATAGAAACGTTATCGGGTTTGCAATTGCACATCGCTTCAATGTTTTGTTGCGCGTGACCGCAAACAAAAAACGAACTCAATTTATCTGCATTCCGAACCGTGTCGAAAATTTCGGAAACATAGGGTGTTACAAACGTTTCAAAAGTCATCGGGTCAATTTGGCTGGTCATTGGGTCAACCACCGCAATAATATCGCAACCGGCATCGATAAGATACTTTGCCATTTTATTTCCCACTTTTGTACAAAACTCCATCACCTCCGTTATCTCGTCGGGTGATTCGAAAAGCTTGGTGAAGATATCGGTTCCCAACAGATGAAGAGCCAATGTGAATGGACCGGTAATCAGCCCGTACAAAGCAATATCGGGATATTTTGCGCGCAACTCTTTTGCCGCATTTACTGCAACAGGAATTCGTCCGTCGGTAATTTCGGGCACGTTTAAATCGGAAAGTTTTACGCCTTCTTCGAGCGGGTGCGAAACAACAGCCGGTGGATTGTGAGGAGCCCATTGCAATTGGCAGCCTAAAATCTCGGCTTCAATTTGCAGGTCGAAAACCACAGGAACTCCATCGGGGTTGTACTCTTCGATGGCTTTGCTGACTCCGGCAACCACTTTGTCGGCCGATTTTAAATACGCTTCGGCATCAACTCCGGTTATAAAACCTCCGTGCACACCAACAAACGGTACCCACGGAACTCGTTCAACTGGGTTAAGTGCAAATGCTTTTTTTATTAATTCTAATCCTTTCATATTTTTGAGTTTTTAGTAGTATGTTTTTTAGTATTCCTTTTTGTTTTGCTCATTCAGGTTTCTATGATGTTCGTTTTCCAATTTTTTTCCTTCTTCCGGTAACACATTAAAGCAACTTCTTGTCATTTCTCAACGTAAAAGAAATCTTCCTCTTTGCAATGAGATTCTTCACTATGTTCAGAATTACGCCAATAATAAGCAGTGTGCCATCACCTTTTTTAAGCCCAAAGTCTCAAAAAAACAAAACCTCGTATAATTTCAAATCTTCAATTTCAGGCAAACCAATCCTGTTTCAAGAAAAATGGTCTTCTCAATCAACATCATTTCAACTAAACTCTGTTTTGTATTTTGCAGAGATGCTTATTGAAGCGGTATCTAAATTGAATTTATAATGTTACTTTTTAAATCTCTGTTTCGCCCCTCTGTCAACCGTCAAAGAACAGATGATATGAACCCTCGAGACAAAGCTTCAAGGAATTTTAATGACAATTTCAAGGCAAAATATAATTAGATATTAATCTACCTGCGAGTTTAAGAATTCAACCAAGCCTTGTGGGTCGGAAGAGTAAGCGTCGGCACCAATTTTCTGACAATAATCTTCGGTTACCGGAGCACCTCCAACAGCTACTTTTGCTCCCGGAATCTCTTCTTTAATGGCTTTTGTAATTTTCTCCATATTAACCATTGTTGTGGTTAACAAAGCCGACAACCCAACGAAAGCATTTTCGTGCTCTTTCATTGCAGCAACAAACTGTTCTGCTTTTACATCGGTTCCAAGATCGACCACTTTCCAGCCGTTTCCTTCAACCATCATCGAAACCAAATTCTTACCTATGTCGTGTAAGTCGCCTTCAACGGTGCCAATAATAAAAGTTCCTTTTTGTACCACTTCGCCCGATTGGAAAAATGGTTTTAAATGAATCATTGCAGTATTCATAGCTTTTGCCGACATTAAAACCTGCGGAACAAAAACTTTATTTTCACGAAATTTAATGCCCACTTTTTCCATCCCAATCATCAGTCCTTTCGAAAGGATATCCTGTGCATTTATTCCTTCATCAATTGCCTGCTTTGTTAATTCGTCGGCACCATCTTGTCCCTTCATTTGCGGAGGATATGGAGCTGCTTTGTTTATTTTTCCAAACTCAATACAATCTGCAATTTTTAATAATAATTCACTCATAGCAACTTTTATTTGTTTTATTCCGTGACAAATGTATTTCTACTTCCTTGGGTAAAAAATAGTAATTTTTCAGAAAAAGATGGAAAATATTACTTTATTTGTTTTTCAATTCATGTTTTTACACAATAAAGTATGATTTCTGAGATCAGGTATTTTCGTATTCCAACTCATCTGTTAGACGAGCAGAAGAGAAACCCGGTTACCCGGAATTTGTTTCTTACCGAAATTGCAGAGATTGAGGTAGTTCAGGGAACCATTTGGAGTGAAAGTTCGAATAACGATAATTTTTTGCTTGCCTACTGTACAAAGGGGAGTGGATTTGTGCAGATTCTCGATGAGCAAATTCCTGTTTCGGACGACCAGTTTTTTATTATTCCCAAAAACGAAGCGTTTAAGTTTTATTCGGTTTTAGATGTAAATACCCGGTTTTTAGTTGCCCGCTTTAACGGGAAAAATGCCCGCCAGTTTGGTAAAGAGTTTTTTGTTGTTAGAAGTTTAATTCCTTCGGTAAATAATATGGTTGCCAACCGCGAGATGTTGTTCGACGAGATTTTTACCAACCTCCTGAAAGGATTTCACGACGAAAATCTGGAATATGTAAATTTATGTTTTGGGCATCTTCTTGGCACCTTTGTCTATGCAAATAAAACCAGCGACGACATTGCCGACGAGTCGAGCCCGGTTGTACGGCGTACAATAAATTATTTAAATAAAAGTATTGGCAAGCGTCTTACTCTCAGTGCACTTGCAGCCGAAATTGGCTACTCGCCAACTTATCTTTCAACGCTGTTTAAAAAGGAAACCAACTATTCGCCAATTAGCTATTTTTCGCATCTGAAGATTGTAAAAGCGTGTGAGTTATTAGATTTTACAACACTGAAAATAAAGGAGATTTCGTTTCAGCTGGGGTACACCGACCCTTATTATTTTACCAAAGACTTTACAAAAAAGATGGGGCTGTCGCCGCGAAATTACCGAAACCGCGTTAGTTAGGGGTTGTATTTTTAAAAGTCTTTTTGATTAAACGGTACTGCCTGTGCTTAATTTTTTTCGCTGCCAGATTAACTCCACAACTGTTGTGCTGAAGTAACTCTTCTGAATGTTTTATGATGACAACTCGGACAAATTGCATTTTTAAGCCGGTGAATGTTGGTGAGTTTTAGGCGTGTTTTACATTTATTGCAGCGGAAAGAACTTTTATGAATAATCTTTTCATCATCGAAAACAACCACCTCAATTTTGTCGTGCAGTACTTTGCATTTTGGGCATTTATATACCTGAAAACCGGCTTTTAAATAGAGGTTGTTGTTTTTAGAGGCCAACTGTTTTAACAGGTTGTGTGTTTTGTAATGAAACAGTTTTTTCTTTTGACTTAAATACGCTTTTACCGGTTGCGAATGAATTAAAAAGCCGTGCCCTTCGTTAAACGACTGCTCGAAACCACAATGTTCGCACCGGTAAAAATAAGCGTGTCCCATTTAAAAGAATTTGCTTAAAGTTAGCTAATTTTGACTTTCTTTAAAAACAAATTGCTGTTTTAAATGTAGTTATGGTTAACGATTCTAATTAAAGATAAATAATCGCGAAAGAAGAGTTTAAACACAGAAGCATGATTAAGTTAAAGCACAAATCTTGGTTCTTGGCTCTTGTATCTTGATTCTAAATTATTAAACGATGAAACAATTAATTATCTCTCTTTCTCTCTTATTGGTAATTTCAACAGGTAGTTTTTCGCAAGAAAATAATTTATTAAAAGTTGGGAAAAAAGCACCAATGTTTAAAGCCGTTACTGATAAAGGGAAACCATGGGCTTTAAAAAACCATTTAGGAAAGAAAAATATTATTCTCTATTTCTATCCTGCTGCAATGACCGGTGGCTGTACAAAACAGGCCTGTGCCTACCGTAATTTTAAAGAAGATATAAAACTTGCCAATGCTATTGTTGTGGGAATTAGTGGCGATAATATTGAAGGATTAACGTTTTTTAGAAAAACATACGATTTAAACTTTACGTTGCTGTCGGACGAAGACGGGAAAATAGCAAAGAAATTTGGAGTTGTTTCGCGCGATGGAGGGACAATTACCACCGAAGTAAATGGAGAAAAATTTGAATTAACACGGGGAAATACTGCCGGCCGTACAACTTTTATTATCGGAAAAAACGGGAAGATTATTTATGTGAACGATAAAGTTGATGCAAAAAAAGATGTAAAAGATGTACTGGAATTTTTAAGAGACAAGTGATTTACTGCTTTTGTTATTTCTCAAAAATCTATCTGAATTGAGTATATTTGCAAAAATTTAAAACTTGGAAACCACACCGTTTCTAAAATATTTTAAGGGGCACAAATATTTTAAGAACATACTTAAAAAAATTACTGCCCCCCCGGGTGAAAAAATTCACACGCAAAATCTTATTGGCTCTTCGAAAACAATTCTTCTGGCTAATATATTTCAAAACTCAAATAAAAACCTTGCTGTTTTATTAAACGATAAAGAGGAGGCGGCTTATTTTTTCGACGATTTAAACAACCTTGGCTTTGCCGGCGATACGTTGTTTTTCCCATCGTCGTATAAACGGTCAATACAGTTTGGCGGGGTCGAACAGGAGAATATTGTACAGCGCACCGAGGTGTTAAACAAAGTGTCGCTAAACAAAAAAAAACATATCATTTTTACCTATCCCGAAGCAATTGTTGAGACTGTTATTTCGCAAGCCGGATTAGAAGAAAATACATTACAGGTTAAAACCGGCGACAAAATCTCGACCGATTTTATTAACGAATTTTTATATGAATACGGTTTCGAACGGGTAGATTTTGTATACGAACCCGGGCAGTTTTCTATTCGTGGCAGCATTGTCGATATCTTTTCGTTTTCGCACGAAGACCCCTTTCGACTTGATTTCTTTGGCGATGAAATTGAGTCGATTCGTAGTTTTAATATCGATAATCAAATTTCAAAAGAGGCATTTCAGGCGGTAACAATTGTTCCGAATATTCAAAATAAAGAGACAGAGGGAACACGAATTTCTATCATCGACTTTTTAGGAGGCGAAACTGTTTTTTTTGGAAACGGATTGCAATCTATTTTCAGTCAGGTTTCCGACATTCACAGGCAAACTATTCTCGAAAAAGCCGGCGAAGAATCTATTAACGAAACAATTGTTTCGGGAGAAAAACTAAGAAAACAGTTATCGGGAAAAACAGTTGTTGAGTTGGGGGCAAACGCTACTTTCGACTCTACTGTAACGTTCGATTTTTCCAATTCGAAGCAACCTGTTTTTAACAAGAACTTTAATTTACTGGGCGAAAACCTTATCGGTTTTAAAGAGAAAAATTACGAACTATTTATTCTTTCGAATAACGAAAAACAGATAGAACGATTACAGGCAATTTTTCGCGATACCGATATTAAAGTCGATTTTAAATCGCTGAATTTTGTTTTGCACGAGGGGTTTATCGACCACGATTTAAAAGTTTGCTGTTACACCGACCATCAGATTTTTGAGCGTTACCACAGGTTTAAAACACGAAGCAGGAAAGCCGAGCGCGAAACCATTTCGTTAAAAGAGCTGAATAAATTACATCCGGGCGATTTTGTCGTTCATATCGACCACGGAATAGGGCGATTTGCAGGACTGGTAAAAACCGAGTCGAACGGAAAAACACAGGAAGCAATTCGACTGGTTTATAAAGACAACGACTCGCTTTTGGTCAGTATTCATTCGTTGCACCGCATTTCGAAATACAAAGGGAAGGAGGGTAGCGAGCCACGAATTAACAAGCTGGGTACCGGTGCGTGGCAAAAAATGAAAAGCCGCACAAAAGCAAAAGTAAAAGATATTGCCAAAGAACTGATTGCTTTGTATGCCAAGCGCCGCGCCGAACAAGGATTTGCTTACTCGCCCGACACCTATTTACAAACCGAGCTGGAGGCATCGTTTATTTACGAAGATACACCCGACCAGGAGAAAACCACCAACGCCGTAAAAGCCGATATGGAAAAGAAAATTCCAATGGATCGACTGGTTTGTGGCGATGTGGGTTTCGGAAAAACAGAAGTGGCAATTCGAGCTGCATTTAAAGCGGTAACCGACAGTAAACAGGTGGCCGTTTTGGTGCCTACAACAATTCTTGCTTTTCAACATTACAGGTCGTTTTCTGAGCGGCTTAAAAATTTCCCCGCCCGAATTGAATACATCAGCCGGTTTAAATCAACCGCAGAAATCAAACAAACGTTGAAAGAATTGTCGGAGGGAAAAATAGATATTATTATTGGCACACACCGGTTGGTTAGTAAAGATGTGAAGTTTAAAGATTTGGGATTGCTGATTATCGATGAGGAACAAAAATTCGGTGTTTCGGTAAAAGAGAAATTAAAGCAGTTTAAGGTGAATGTTGATACGCTGGCACTTACAGCAACGCCCATTCCGCGAACATTGCAATTCTCGCTGATGGGTGCGCGCGATTTGTCGATTATTCAAACTCCCCCACCCAACCGCTATCCTATTGCCACCGAGGTACACGGCTTTAACGACCAACTTATTAAAGAGGCAATTACATACGAAATTGAACGAAACGGCCAGGTGTTCTTTATTCATAACCGCGTGCAGAACATTTACGAAGTGGAGGAGACAATTAAACGAATTGTTCCGGGAGTAAGAACCTGCGTGGGACATGGACAAATGGACGGGCAAAAACTTGAAAAAGTGATGCTCGATTTTATAAACGGGAAATACGACGTTTTGGTTGCTACAACAATTATTGAGTCGGGACTCGATATTCCCAACGCAAACACAATTATAATTAATCAGGCGCAAAATTTCGGACTAAGTGATTTGCACCAACTGCGCGGTCGCGTTGGCCGCTCGAATAAAAAAGCTTTTTGCTATTTAATTACTCCGCCACTGTCGGCCATAAATGCCGATGCCCGCCGGCGAATGCGAGCCATTGAAGAGTTCTCCGATTTGGGAAGTGGGTTTAATATTGCTATGCAAGACCTCGATATTCGTGGAGCCGGAAATATGTTGGGTGCCGAGCAAAGTGGTTTTATTGCCGATATTGGTTTCGAAACTTACCACCGCATTTTAAATGAAGCCATTCAGGAATTAAAACAGGGAGAGTTTAAAGATGTTTTTGAAGACGACGGAGAGAAACAAACTGAGGCTTTTTTAAATGTGAAATTTGTAAACGATTGTCAGGTCGATACCGATTTCGAACTGCTTTTCCCCGACAGTTATATTCCGGGAACATCGGAAAGAATGTTGCTATACCGCGAGTTAGACAGCATTGAAAACAGCGAACAGTTGGAAAAATTTAAATTGGCACTAATCGACCGGTTTGGCAAAATTCCCCGCGAAAGTAACGAGCTTCTTGGCGTTATTGAACTGCGCTGGAAAGCTATTGAACTGGGAGTGGAGCGAGTTATCTTAAAAAACAAAAAGATGATTTGCTACTTTGTGGCCAATCCCGATTCGCCATTTTATCAAACTTCTGCATTTATTAAAATTGTTCAGTTTGTTCAACAAGGCAAAACAGGCGGAACTATGCGCGAGAAAAACGGTAAGCTCTCGCTAACATTTCCTAATGTTCCGAATATTGAAACCGCCGACTATATTTTAAAGGAGATGGCCGAGTCGATTTAGCGAAATCTTAAACGTCGTCTATCCCACTACCACATTAATAATTTTCTTCGGAACGAAAATAAATTTGCGAACGGTTTTATCGCCAATCCATTTCTGTGCATTTTCGTTTGCCAGAACTGTTTTTTCAATTTCATCTTTAGGCATATCTAACGGAAGCTCGAGTTTAAACCGCATTTTGCCGTTAAACGAAACCGGGTACTGGTGCGTATTTTCTTGCAATAAACGTTCGTCAACTTCGGGCCAGGGTGCGTAAGCAAGTGTCTTGTTGTTTCCATAAATCGACCACAACTCTTCTGCCAGATGTGGTGCATACGGAGCTAAAATTTTTGCAAAAGTTTCGGCCGTTTGTCGGGTTACTTTACCTTTTTTCTTTGCCAGATTATTAAAAACCATCAGTGCCGAAATTCCGGTATTGAATTTTAGATTTTCAATATCGTGTTCTACTTTCCGAATGGTTTGATGCAATAGTTTCGCCGTCTCTTTATCCTCTTCTCCATCAACAATATTGTTGGTATTTGCAAAGAAATAGTACGCTTTATTCAGGAAGTTATAAACGCCCTTTACGCCGTTTTCAGCCCACGGTTTGCGTTCGTCTAACGGGCCCATAAACATTTCGTATAAACGCAGCGAGTCGGCACCATATTTGTCAATTACATCGTCGGGATTTACTACATTCTTTAACGATTTCGACATTTTTGCCACAATCTGCCTCAGCTCTTCACCGGTTTCGGTGTGGTAATATTTACCCTCACGCTCTTCTACCAAATCCGATGCTACTTTTGCTCCGGTTGCTGTTTCGTAGGCAAAGGCCAGAATCATTCCCTGGTTAAACAGTTTCTGAAATGGTTCGTTTGTTGAAACAATTCCCAAATCGAAGAGTACTTTGTGCCAGAAACGCGAGTACAATAAATGTAAAACTGCGTGTTCTGCTCCGCCTACGTACAAATCAACAGGCATCCAGTACTGCTCTTTTTCCACATCAAAAATACTCTCCTCATTATGAGGGTCGATGTAGCGTAAATAGTACCAGCACGAGCCTGCCCACTGTGGCATTGTATTGGTTTCGCGTCGTCCTTTTCGTCCGTTTTTATCGGTTACATTTAGCCAGTTTTCGGCATTCGACAGGGGCGATTCGCCCGATTCGCCCGGTGTATATTTCTCCAGCTCGGGGAGTTGTAACGGCAAATTGTTGTCTTCAACCAGAGTTACTTCGCCATCTTCCCAATGAATTACAGGAAACGGCTCGCCCCAATAACGTTGGCGACTAAACAACCAGTCGCGCAGTTTATAATTGTCGGTAGCTTTACCAATTCCTTTATCGGCAAGCCAGGTAACGGTTTTTTTAATTCCTGCCGATTTATTTAATCCATTAATATTTAGTCCGGTTTTTTCGCTTGCCGAATTAATGTATTCGCCATCCTCGGTCCAACATTTATTGCCCGATAGAATTGCCTCTCTCTCTTCTGCATTTTTCGGATCGAGAATACAGATTACAGGAATGTTAAACTCTTTGGCAAATTCGAAGTCGCGTGTGTCGTGCGCCGGAACAGCCATAATTGCGCCCGTTCCGTAGCCCATTAAAACATAGTCGGCTACCCAAATAGGAATGTGTTTATTGTTTACCGGATTAATTGCATAGCGGCCGGTAAAAACGCCTGTTTTCTCTTTTGCCAAATCGGTGCGGTCTAAATCCGACTTTAGTGCTGCTGTTTTTATATAGTTTTCAACAGCCTCTTTTTTGTCGTTGGTTACAATTTCGGTTACCAATTCGTGCTCGGGAGCAATTACCATGTAAGTTGCACCAAAAAGGGTGTCGGGACGTGTGGTGTAAACTTTTAAATTTTTATTTAGACCGTCAATCTCAAAATCAACTTCGGCGCCGGTCGATTTCCCAATCCAGTTGCGCTGCATATCTTTTACTCCGGCCGGCCAGTCAAGGTCGTCGAGGCCTTCCAACAAACGCTCGGCGTAGTGTGGAATGCGAAGCAGCCACTGTTTTAAATTTTTTCGAATTACCTGATGTCCACATTTTTCGTGCGAGCCGTCGGTTAAAACTTCCTCGTTTGCACAAACTGTTTTACACGAATCGCACCACCAAACCTGTGCGTTATCGTAATAGGCAAGCCGCTTTTCGCCAATGTATTCTTGAACCGCCTGTTTGCCGGCAGCTTTAATATCTTCCGGAATTGGCAACTCCGAAATGGGGCGCCCCTTTTTTAAATCTTTATCGAACCACGTATTGTAGAGTTGCTTAAAAATCCACTGTGTCCATTTAACGTATTTTGGATCGGTTGTATTTATCTCCCGGTCCCAATCGTAACTAAGTCCTATTTTTTTTATCTGGCGTCGGAAATTATCGCAGTTTTTCTGTGTTGTCGTAGCAGGGTGAGTTCCGGTTTGAATGGCATACTGCTCGGCAGGCAATCCAAAAGCATCGTACCCCATCGGGTGCAAAACATTAAATCCTTTCATCCGTTTGTACCGGCTTAAAATATCGGTTGCCGTGTATCCTTCGGGATGCCCCACATGCAGCCCTGCCCCCGACGGGTAAGGGAACATATCGAGTATATAGTATTTTGGTTTCGAAAAATCGTCGTTGGTTTTAAAGGTTTTGTTCTCCTCCCAATATTCTTGCCATTTTGGCTCTAACTGCGAAAAATTATATTCCATTCTGTTTTATTTGAAAACGATTCTGATAATAAGCCGCAAAGATAAATATTTTGTTGAATGTAAAAGGTTATTAAAACCACACATTGAAGTTCGTTAAAGTTAAAGTGGATTTTCGAGGGCTACATATTGATTTATATAAACCACATAACTTTTTGGTTTTTTTTAAAAAGCTTAGCAATTCAGAAAAAAATAGTGCTTCGGTTTCAATTCCGAAGAGAAATAATTACCTTACTGTTTTTATACTAACTTGGCTTTAGTAAAGAATAGATTTAGTACGGCATTATGGCTAATTTAATACTATAACCACAAAAACAGCAATATGGGATACATGGGAATTGGGATGCAGGGTTGGATTTCGAAAATGAAACCACGCAAATTTTTAGACAGAAGATCGAAACCCGATGGAGGAGGTGGCGAGAAATTGGCAATACGCAACATTGAAGATTATTACACACTGGAAAAAAGAAGTTTAAAGAATTTGCTAAAAAAACAGTTCAAAGGGAAGTATAAAAGCCAACTGCACAAACAACTTCAAAAAGAGAGCCATAAACAAAACATCTATCTGGTACTTAGTTTTGCAATTGCACTTATTATTATTGTTTCGCTTATTTTCTATTTCTCCTCAATTTTCAATTGGTTTTAACCGGGTACAAAAAACCAGAGTTTGCCGAGATAATCCTTACAGCTCCATAAAACCTTTTCGATATAGTTAATTCCGGTTTATAATAAATAAATATCTTTGGCGTTTAATGAAATATGTATCCATTACAAAACTCAATCTATTTAATTTTTCGGATACCGATATTCATCGGGAGAAAAACTTTTTAGTTTGAGTATTTTGAAACGCGAATGGATTCAATAAAATAAATAAACGCATTTTGATGTGTATTATAGAATGAAGCAAAACTTTTACCTTATTATACTATTCTGTTTTACGGTTTTTACCTCGGCTGCCCAAATTGGAGGAGAAAGCACCTATCAGTTTTTAGAGCTGACCAACTCGGCACGTGTGGCTTCGTTGGGGGGCACTCAGGTGGCACTTCACGACACAACCGATTTAAATTTACCCTACACAAACCCGGCTTTATTGCATCGGGCAATGGATAATCGTGTGCTGGTTAACTACGTGAACTACCTTTCCGATGTTAACTACGGATACGCATCGTATGCAAAAACATACGAAGGAATTGGCAACTTCGCACTTGGTATGCACTATATAAATTATGGAACATTTAAAGAGGCAACCGAATTTGGCGAACTTACCGGAAACAGTTTTAAGGCTGCCGAATATGCCCTGAATATTATCTATTCGAACCACTACAAACGACTAAAATATGGGGCAAACCTGAAACCCATTTTATCGTCGTTCGAAAGCTATCAGTCGATTGGAATTGCTGCCGATTTGGGCGTTAGTTTTACAAGTAAAACCGGGCTTACTAATGTTGCACTGGTAGCAAGCAATATTGGAACACAAATTACAACCTACTACAACGGTGGTACTTACGAGAAAATTCCGTTTAACTTGCAGGCAGGAATCAGCAGGCGTTTGCTACATGCTCCAATTATTTTCTCGATAACCATGCAAAACCTTTCTAACTGGGATTTGGCAAATCCCGACCCCGACCCAAACAGCAACGAGGATATGATTATTTATGAGCCCGAAGAGAATTATGGCAAACAGATTATGCGTCATACGGTTCTTGGAGTTGAGGTGCTGCCATCGCCAAATTTTGTTTTACGGGCAGGTTACAATTATCAGCTCAGGCAAGAGCTAAAATTCGACGACAATCTGTCAACGGTTGGATTTTCGTTTGGCTTTGGAATAAAAGTTAAACGTTTCCGTCTCGATTACGCCAACACCCGCTTTCATCTGGCCGGCTCGTCAAACCTCTTTTCGTTGTCGATAAATTTAAACGAAAATTTCTGAAAACCCACTTTAACAACCATTTGAAAAATCGGTTATCTTTGCTTCAAATTAAAAACTATGCCCAATAAAAAAATAATTATTGCCATCGATGGACATTCGTCGTGCGGAAAAAGTACAATGGCAAAACAGCTGGCACAAAAACTTGAATACATTTATATCGATAGCGGCGCCATGTACCGTGTAGTAACACTTGTAGCGTTACGAAAAGGGCTGATTGCAAATGGTAAACCCAATGTTGAAAAAGTTATTTCGGAATTAAAGAACATAAATATTACCTTTAAATGGGACGAAGTTGAAGGTAAAAATACCACTTTTTTAAATGGCGAAAATGTGGAAGATGAAATCAGACAGTTGGAGGTTTCGCAAAATGTAAGCCCCATTAGTACCATTGCCGAAGTGCGTGCCGAAATGGTAAAACAGCAACGCCGGAATGCTAAGAACAAAGGGATTGTAATGGATGGGCGCGACATTGGCACAGTGGTTTTTCCCAATGCCGAATTGAAAATATTTATGACTGCATCGCCTGAAATACGGGCAGAACGACGATTTAAAGAGCTCACAGAAAAAGGAGACAAGATTAGTTTTGAAGAGATATTAAAAAATGTTCAAAGTCGCGATAAAATCGACTCGACACGTGCTGTGAGTCCGTTAAAAAAAGCCGACGACGCATTGGTTCTCGACAACAGCAACCTTACCCGCGCAGAACAACTAAATTGGGCAATTGCAAAAGCCGAAGAGATAATTCATTCGAAATGAAAGTTGAAATTGATAGAAACTCGGGCTTCTGTTTTGGTGTAATTAACGCCATAAAAGCTGCCGAGACAGAGCTTAAGAAAACAGACAAGCTCTACTGTTTGGGCGATATTGTTCATAACGGGAAAGAGGTGGCACGTTTGGAAAAACTGGGATTAAATTCCATTTCAAAAGAGAAATACTTTACACTAAAAAACTGCAAAGTTTTAATTCGGGCGCATGGCGAACCTCCCGAGACCTACGAATATGCAAAAAAGAACAACATTGAGTTAATCGATGCCACCTGCCCCGTTGTACTAACATTGCAGGAGAAAGTAAAACATTCGTACGATAAGAGACACAAAGAAGACGGGCAGGTTGTTATCTTCGGGAAAAAGGGACATGCCGAAATTGTGGGGTTAAACGGACAAACAAAACACAATGCAATTATTGTTGAAAACACAAACGACATTCAAAAAATTGATATGACCCGTCCGGTTTCGCTGTATGCACAAACCACAAAGCCAATCGACCAGTTTAAGGAAATTGCCGGAATTATTACAGAAAAGATAAAACCCAATGTCGATGTAGAGATTAAAGATACCATTTGCCGGCAGGTGTCGAACCGCGTTCCTAATCTGAAACGATTTGTAGCACGATTTGATTTAATACTTTTTGTGGCCGGTAAAAAAAGTTCAAACGGCCAATATCTTTTTTCGGTGAGCAAAAAAGAGAATCCGAATTCGCACTTTATTTCAAAAATTGAGGAGATTAATAAGAGCTGGTTCACGGGTGTTAGTACGGTTGGAATTTGTGGAGCCACATCTACTCCAAATTGGCTGATGGAACAGGTTGAGAAATGGATCTCCGATAATTTTGATTGAATAACGAACTATTGAAAAAGATATCTTATAAAAAAGCCGGATGAAATAATTTCATCCGGCTTTTTAACTAAAGTTGTTTGCAATTTTATTTTGCTTCTTTTTCAACTATGTTAATTTTTTCGTCGACCAAAATACGACCGCAATACTCGCACACAATAATTTTCTTACGGTTTGCAATATCCATTTGGCGCTGTGGTGGGATTTTATTAAAACAACCGCCACACGCATCGCGTTGAATGGTAACAACTGCCAATCCGTTTCGTGCATTTTTTCTGATGCGTTTAAAGGCAGTCAACAATCGGGGCTCAATAAACGACTCAATTTTTTCTGATTTTGCTTTCAGTTTTTCCTCTTCAATTTTTGTCTCCTCGGTAATCTCCTTCAGCTCGTTTTTCTTTCGCTCTAAATCCTCTTCACGCTCTTTAAGAAGCACTTTCGATGTAGAAACTATCTCTTTTTTCTCGCTCATTTCGGCAGTAAACTCCCGAATGCGTTTTTCAGCAAGCTCAATCTCAAGGGTTTGAAATTCAATCTCTTTCGATAGCGAGTCGAATTCGCGATTGTTACGAACATTGTTTTGTTGTTCGGTATATTTTTTAATTAAATCTTGCGAATCTTTAATTGCTATTTTCTTATTATTAAGTGCTGTATCAAGATTTTTAATTTCAATATCGAGGTTAACCAACCTGGTTTTTAGCCCTGTAATTTCGTCTTCCAAATCCTGCACTTCCAAAGGTAACTCGCCTCTAAGAGTTTTTATTTTATCCACTTCGGAAACCACACTTTGCAAGTCAAAAAGTGCACGTAGTTTTTCCTCAATTGTAATGTCTTTGTCGTCTCTCGAATGTTTTGCCTTCATTGCTCGTAATATTTAAATTCTAACTAAAAAAATCAGAAGTAAAAAACCGGGTTGGTATTTGCCTCTGATAAATGGACTGCAAATTTAGGGAATTTTTTCGTAAGTAGCTCATAAAAAAGTTCTTTAGTGAATTGTTCACTTTCAAAATGCCCTACATCGGCAATCACAATTTTATTTTCGGCATCGAAAAACTCGTGATATTTAAAATCGCCCGACACAAAAAAGTCTGCACCAGCTGCTATTGCACGCTTTAGAAGAAACGAACCGGCACCGCCACACACGGCAACTTTTTTTACTTTTCCCCCTTTCAGTGCCGTGTGTTTTATTACCCCGGTGTTAAATATTTGTTTAAGTTGAACGAGAAATTCTTTTTCCGATTTCGATTCGGGGAGAATACCAACCATTCCCATTCCCGATGTATTGAAATTATTGTCGAGTGAATAAATATCGTAAGCCACCTCTTCGTACGGATGCGAATTTAGCAATGCACCAACTACTTTGCCTTGCAAATACGAAGGGAAAACCGTTTCGAAACGGGTCTCTTTTTCCGTGTGAATTTCACCTTTTTCCCCCACAAACGGAGTACTGCTCTTGTTTCCGCGGAAAGTGCCCTCGCCTTCAGAGGTAAACCCACACGAGTCGTAATTGCCAATATTTCCTGCGCCTGCAGCAAAAACAGCCTCACGAACTTTTTGGGTAAACGAATGCGGAATGTAGGTAATTAATTTTTTTAGCTGCCCTTGTGCAGGCTGCAAAACCGTACAATTTTTAAACTGAAGTTTCTCGCATATTTTACTGTTTACACCTCCCGTTACACTATCGAGATTTGTGTGTGCCGCATAAATAGCAATATCGTTTTTTATTGCTTTTATAATGGTTCGTTCAACATAATTTTTACCTGTAATTTTTTTTAATCCCGAAAAAATAATAGGATGGTGTGCAACAACCAACTGTGCTTTTTTTCTGATAGCCTCATCGATTACTGTTTCGGTAGCATCTAATGTAACCAGAACAGATGTTATTTCGGCATTTAAATTACCGGTTAATAATCCGGCATTATCATACGACTCCTGTAAACTTAGTGGTGCAAGATTCTCGAGAAAGCGAGTTACCTCTTTTAATTTAGCCATTGTCCTTTATTTTTTGTTTTTACAAAATTGACATTTTTCTTCCAATAAAGAAATAAATTAAGAATTCTGTTTTGAATGTGTTTTTGCACAAGTAAGAAAATGCCAACCACGCAAATAATCACCACAACAAGTTATTCCACCCCATTACAGCATAGGTTCAAATATTAAATAATATATATTATTGATTTTTACCCCAGATAAAAGTGGGGGTAAATATTTTATTGATTACTTTTGCTGCATAGACCAAAAATAAAAATCAAAAAAAATCTAACTAATTATGTTCGACATTGGGTTAACAACTTTTATGATTATTGCCACAAGTTTGGTAATGTTAATGACTCCGGGACTTGCTTTTTTTTATGGTGGACTGGGAAGCAGAAAACACATTCTGAGTATTATGATGCAAAGTTTTGTGTCGATGGGAATTTCGTCGATACTTTGGTTTTTTATTGGATACTCGCTCTGTTTCAGTGGGAATATGGCTGATGGCACCGACTTCCTTGGTATATTAGGCAATCTCGACAAGGTATTTTTAAACGGAGTAACACCCCGCACAGTTTTTTCTCCCGACCTGAATTTCCCCGAGTATATTTTTGTTGCCTATCAAATGATGTTTGCAATTATTACTCCGGCACTAATTACCGGAGCATTCATTAACCGCGTTTCGTTTAAAGCTTACATTATTTTCCTTATTGCCTGGCAACTCTTTGTCTATTATCCTTTTGTGCATATGATTTGGGGTGGAGGAATTCTTGCCGAGTGGGGTGTACTCGATTTTGCCGGTGGAATTGTTGTTCATGCAACAGCCGGATTTGCAGCACTCGCTTCTACATTTTTTGTGGGCAAACGAAAAGACAAAAAAAGTGTTCCAAACAATATCCCGTTGGTTGCAATTGGTACCGCACTCCTTTGGTTTGGCTGGTACGGATTTAATGCAGGCAGCGAATTAAACGTAAATCATATTACTGTGGCTGCCTTTCTTAACACCGATATTTCGGCATCGTTTGCAGCAATTACATGGCTAATTATTGAGTGGAATACAGGCAAAAAGAAACCTTCGTTTATTGGCCTAATGACCGGAGCTGTTGCCGGACTTGCAACAATTACACCGGCGGCAGGATATGTTACGCTTCCAGTGGCTGCCGTTATTGGAATTGTGGCCGGCGCAGGTTGCTACCTCGCAGTAAAATACAAAGAAAACAAAGGATGGGACGACGCACTCGATGTTTGGGGAGTTCACGGAATGGGCGGAGTAATTGGTACCATTTTGCTGGGTTTGTTTGCCACAACAACCATTAACGAAAACGGCGTAAACGGCCTTTTTTATGGTGGCGGATTTACCCTGCTTTTTAAACAGAGCGTTGCGCTTTTAATGGCTGTTGGTGCCGGATTCTTTTTTACACTCGGCATTTTAAAACTCATCAACAAAATTGTTCCGGTAAAAGTTAGCCCGCGCGAAGAAAAACAAGGACTCGACATTTCGCATCACGGTGAAGTTGCCCACGAATATTAGTTATACTGAACTCAAAACAAACTGTATTTATGGGGTAAAATGAAGTAAAAATGACTTTTCCTATTCATTTAGAATGATTTCCAAAAATATTTATTGAATCTTTCGGGTGTTAATAAAAAATTTATACTTTTGCATCACTTTTTTCGAATCGTGAGCTGGAAATCGAAATACAATATTGAATTTAAAGGTCTTGTTGAAGGACTGCACGATTTCGAATTTGAAGTTGACAATACGTTCTTTGAGCATTTTGAAAATAGTTTGGTTGACAATGGAGATGTAACGGTAAACGTTCAGCTTGAAAAACGAAGTGCATTTATAAAATTGCATTTCAAAATAAAAGGGTGGATTGAACTTACCTGCGACCGATGCCTCGATAATTACCGGCAAAAAATTAAAAGCAAAACAGAGCTTTTTGTAAAATTCGGTGAAAAAAAGTTCGAGGAGGGAGAGAATTTAATTTGGGTTCTCCCCGAGCAACACCACATTGATTTAACACAAACAATATACGAATACATAACATTAAGTATTCCTTTGCGGCACGTTCACCCGAAAGATAAAGATGGGAAGAGAGCTTGCAACAAAGAGATGCTCGACAAATTAAAAAACTATATGCATGTCGACAAAGGAGAAGAAGAGGAACCGACAACCGATCCACGTTGGGATGCATTAAAAAATTTAGGAAATAATAATTAAATAATATATATATTATGGCACATCCAAAGCATAAAATATCAAAATCGAGAAGAGATAAAAGGCGTACACATTACAAAGCCACTCTTCCAACGCTGGCAACTTGTTCGAATTGCGGAACAACTGTAAAATACCACACGGTTTGTCCCGAGTGCGGATATTACAGAGGAAAGCAGGTTATTGAAAAAGACATTGCAGTTTAAACCGGATTTTATCCGGTTTTTTTTTGCCTGAATTTTGCCTGTTTCTCTCCCCCCAAAACCATCTTCGCTTAACCTGCTGAATCTTGCTGTGCTAATTGATTTTTCGACCTTCTCAATAGATTATTCTAATAAATAAACGGCTTTTAAAAAGCCACTCTTTAATTCTTTGTTAATACCCGATTTAACTTCTATATTCGCACCCGATTTTAAACCGCACGGTTATTATTCAATAAATAATAAATCAAAAAAAAACGATGACTAAAACAAGAGCAGTTATTACTGGCGTTGGCGCATATTTACCCGAATACCGATTAACAAACGACGAACTAAGTAAAATGGTCGACACTTCGGACGAGTGGATAATGAAACGCATTGGAATAAAAGAGCGACGCATATTAAAAGAAGAGGGCAAAGCAACCAGCGACATGGCTGCCGAAGCCGTTAAAGAGTTGTTAAAAAAAACAGACACACCTCCATCGGAAATTGACCTGTTAATTTGTGCTACCATTACGCCCGACATGCCTTTCCCGGCAACAGCAAATATTATTGCCGACAAGGTTGGCATTCATAACTCGTGGAGTTTCGATATGAATGCAGCCTGTTCCGGGTTTATTTTTACTCTTGCTACTGCTACACAGTTTATCGAATCGGGGCGATATAAAAAAGTAATTGTTGTTGGAGCCGACATGATGTCGTCGATTATTAATTACAACGACCGTACAACTTGTCCGCTTTTTGGCGATGCAGCGGCAGCCGTTTTGCTTGAACCAACCACCGAAGATTTGGGAATAGTCGACTACATTAACCGGGTTGACGGGTTGGGAAGACACCACCTGCACATGAAAGCGGGAGGGTCGCTTCTTCCGGCATCGACAGAAACCATAAAAAACGAACAGCATTTTGTTTATCAGGAAGGGCAGGCCGTTTTTAAAGCAGCTGTTTCGAGCATGGCCGATGTGGCAGTTGAAATTATGGACAGGCACAATCTATCTTCCGACGATATTGCCTGGTTGGTTCCACATCAGGCAAACCTCAGAATTATCGATGCCACAGCACGCAGGATGAATTTAAATCCCGATAAAGTTTTCGTAAATATTCAGAAATACGGAAACACAACGGCAGCTACAATTCCACTCTGTTTGTGGGATTTTGAAAAAAAATTAAAAAAAGGAGACAACATTATTCTGGCAGCTTTTGGCGCGGGTTTTACCTGGGGAAGTCTCTATTTAAAGTGGGGTTACAATACAAAATAATTAAATGGAACTCCGGATTGTAACAGTTGAACAATCTGTCTGAGACATGCGAAATAGCAGCAATGAATAAACCTGCGTGAGTTAAATTGCAACACAGGGAGGAACATCCTTTTCAACCAATGAAAACGTCAGGTACAATTCTGAATATTCATTCGTCTTTTAATTTCAATAAACGCTAAATCATTTTGCTGAAGAAGTAAAAAGTCGTAATTTCAAAGCTCTTAATTTTTTGTAAATTACATTTCAATAATACGATAAAAAAAAACCAAAAAGATATGGCAAAACAAAACTCAAGACCTTATGGAGACGGAACAGGCTCGTCGATAAATATTATAAGCGAAGGAACTGTAATTAAAGGCGATATAGTTGCCAACGGCGACATTAGAATTGACGGTGAACTCACCGGGAATCTATCGGCAAAAGGTAGGCTTGTTGTGGGGCCAAAAGGAAAAATTGAAGGTAAAATTACCTGTAACAACGTTGAAGTTTCGGGGTTTATAAAAGGAAAAGTTACTGCCAGCGAGTTGTTAAATATGAAATCAACATCGAAAATAGAGGGCGACATTATTACCGGCAAATTATCGGTTGAACCCGGATCGACCTTTACCGGAACCTGTGCTATGCGGGGCACACATCCAATAAATGAAACAGCAGAAGAAAAATAAAGAAAGACTCGACACTTTTATTCGTTTCACAAGTCTCGGTTTCGAAATGATGGCTATTATCGGGCTGGGAACATTTCTGGGGTTTAAGGCAGACCAGTGGCTGAAGAATGATTTTAAACTATTTACACTAATTTTAATGATACTTTCGGCGGTTGGAGCTATTTTTTACGGAACCCGGAATCTGCTAAAGAAATAAAAAATGAAGCACTTTATTATAAAATTATCGGTATTAACAGGTGCAATTGCACTACTTGGCTGGTTGGTTTTTTCGTTTTTCCTTCAAAACTATTACTTGCCAATTTTACCCGGACTATTACTTTTTTTCTTTGTAGTTACGCTGCTCATTCATGCATATCAAATTAATTTGGCAAAAAAAGATATGGGCAAATTTACACGCAGCATTATGCTCATTACATTTTTTAAGCTAATTTTATTTTCGGCTGTTGCCATTACTTATATTGCTTTTGCCCCACAAAATGCACTTGTTTTTGTGGTATGTTTAATGTTTCTCTATCTCATTTTTACCTTTTTTGAAGTTTCCGAAATTAGTCGTATCTCACGAAAAAAGTGAAATTAAGGCTATTTCCCCCCTTAATGCAGTCGACACATTGCAACACCATTTGAACACAGTGAAATAATCATGAAAAATTCATACGACAACAGTAAATTTTTAAACAAATCTCCCATAAAGTTGTTGTAAATCTCAGAAATAACATCAATATATTTAAACTAAAATCAAGCAAAAGTTTGTTACACAAACATTTTAAAAATAACTTAATTCTAACTTCTGTTTTTGAAATGACTTTTTATTTCAAAAACAGCATTATTTATACAACTAAATTTTGTGTTTTTTATCCCGACATTGAAAAAATCTTCTAAATTTGTAGGCACTTGATAAACTAAAAAAACTATGCATAAGTTTTCGAAAGCAACATATATATTTATTGTACTTTTTTTAGCAGGAGTTACTCCTCTGCTTGCTCAGCACGACAACAAAGCAAAGCACGAACAGAAAGCAGACAAACACGAAGAGCAAGCTTTTGATGCAGGAAAGTTTGTTGTGCATCACGTATCCGATGCATACGATTATCACATTGTTTCGTTTGGCAACACAAACATAACCATCCCGCTACCGGTTATTCTCTATTCAAAACATCCCGAATTACACGAAGGAAAAAGTTTTCATGTTTTCATGTCAACAAAATTTCGTCATGAACATGCCGATTATAAAGGATTCCGAATCTCGGAACAAAAAGATTACGAAGGAAAAATTGTAGAGCTAAATGCAGAAGGACAGGAAATTGGTAGACCTTTTGACCTGTCTATCACAAAAACTGTTGCCGGAATACTTGTTTCGATTATATTAATTTTCTCCGTTCTTTTTTCGGTTAAACATATGATGAAAAAGAATAAAGGGAAATCACCAAAAGGAATTCAGAATATTGTGGAACCCATTGTTCTTTTTATTCGCGACGAGATTGCAAAGCCAACAATAGGAGACAAAAAATACGAAAAGTTTATGCCTTTTTTGCTAACGCTTTTCTTTTTCATTTTAGCAAACGATATTTTAGGACTCATTCCGTTCCCGCCATTTTCGGCAAATGTAACCGGAAACATTACGGTAACCATGGTTTTGGCACTGTTTACGTTTGTAATTACAACCATTAACGGCAATAAACATTATTGGAAAGAGATATACAACCCCGATGTACCCTGGTGGTTAAAATACCCTTTCCCGCTAATGCCGATTGTTGAGTTAACCGGAGTGATTACAAAACCGTTTGTATTAATGGTGCGGCTGTTTGCAAATATGTTGGCAGGACATATGATTGTTACTGTTTTTGTAAGTTTAATATTTGTTTTTGCCCATTTAATGGGGCCGGCGGCCGGATATGCAATAAGTCCGGTATCGGTAGGGTTTTCGGTGTTTATTTTATTACTCGACATTTTAGTGTCGTTTATACAAGCTTATGTTTTTACATTGTTGTCGGCACTCTATTTTGGAATGGCGACAGCAGACCATCATTAATATTAATTATTTAAATTAAATGCTATGTTATCAGCAATTTTAACTGTATTACTTCAAGCCGCCACCGCCGCCACAGTCGGTAAAATGGGTGCTGCTATTG
>WGCT01000276.1 GCA_015493625.1 Draconibacterium sp.
AGACAAAACATAACGGATTATTCAAAAAAAACAGAATGAATAAAATAAACACAAAATACATTTTTACCATATCGATGGTTTCGGCAATGGGAGGTTTATTGTTTGGTTACGACTGGGTTGTAATTGGTGGAGCCAAGCCATTTTACGAAAAATTTTTCCACATAGCTCAGTCGCCTGGGCTACAAGGTTTTGCAATGAGCAGTGCCTTAATTGGCTGTTTGGTTGGAGCAGCCGTTTCGGGTATTTTCAGCGACCGTTACGGAAGGAAAAGATTGTTGCTCTTTTCGGCATTACTCTTTACTTTATCGGCAATTGGAACCGGTGCGGTTTCGGGATTTACCGGGTTTATTGTTTACCGGATAATTGGTGGAATTGGCATTGGTTTAGCATCGACACTTTCGCCTATGTATATTGCCGAGATTTCGCCGGCTGCTATGCGTGGGAAATTCGTTTCGCTTAATCAACTTACCATTGTTATTGGAATTTTACTGGCTCAAATTATTAATTGGCAAATTGCCCAACCGGTGCCGGCCGGTGCAACCAATTTTGATATTCTTAATTCGTGGAACGGGCAAACGGGCTGGCGATGGATGTTTTGGGCCGAATCGATTCCTGCTGGACTCTTTTTTATACTCATGTTTTTTGTTCCCGAAAGTCCGCGCTGGTTAGCCAAAACAGAAAATAAAAAAAGAGTGCTTCAGATTTTAGCCCGAATTGGAGGAGATTCTTATGCTGCTAACGAATACAAAAACATAAGCGAATCTCTTATCAATACCGGTCGGGTAAGTTTAAAAAGTCTATTCGAACCTCATTTAAGAAAAATTTTGCTGATAGGAGTTGTGCTTGCAGCCTTTCAACAATGGTGTGGTATAAATGTAATTTTTAATTACGCCGAGGAGGTTTTTGAAGCTGCCGGATATAATGTGTCAGATATTTTATTCAACATTGTTGTTACCGGCAGTGTCAATCTTAATTTTACGTTTATCGCAATTTACACAGTCGACAAGCTGGGTAGAAAAGCTTTAATGCTAATTGGTGCCGGAGGATTAACAGGAATTTATGCATTAATGGGTGCGGCTTACTTTTTTCAGGTTACCGGCTGGCCACTATTGCTTTTGGTAATTCTTGCCATTGCCTGTTATGCCATGTCGCTGGCTCCGGTAACGTGGGTTGTTCTTTCCGAGATTTTCCCAAACCGTGTTCGCGGAGCGGCAATGGCTGTTGCAACCCTGTCGCTTTGGCTGGCAAGCTTTCTTTTAACGCTCTCTTTCCCAATACTGAATTCTACATTTGGTGCTTCCGGAACATTCTGGTTATACGGAATTATTAGTCTTGCCGGTTTTATTTTCATTTTCAAAAAACTTCCCGAAACAAAAGGGAAATCACTCGAAGAAATTGAAAATGAGATTATAAAATAGTTGATAAAGCGCAGGTAATTGTTCCACTGCAACAAAAAAGACAAACATGAAAAACATTGTAAAAGCGTCTTAGTTTAAGCAATCCTCATTCAATAAGCTTAGTTTTTTTACTATTTTCGCTAAACTGAAATAACTTACTGATTATGAAATCGATTTATCTCTTGTTCATTAGTTTCGTATTCTTACTTCTCTCGTGTTCTCAACCCAAAAACGAAACCATTAATCTGGCCGGCAAATGGCAGTTTCAAATCGACAATGAAGACATTGGCTTATCGGAGAATTGGTTCGACACCAATCTCGACGACACCATTCAACTGCCGGGGTCGATGGTAGAAAACGGGAAAGGGTTCAACATTAATTTGCAAACCCAATGGACAGGTGGAGTTCGAAATAAAAATTGGATAAACGACCTCAATTATGCGCCATATGAAGACCTCAGCAATATCCGATTCCCGTTTTGGTTACAACCCGATAAGAAATATACCGGTGCAGCCTGGTACAGCAAAAAAGTTACCGTACCTAAAAAATGGCTAAAGCAACCTGTTTGGATAAATTTAGAACGCCCGCATTGGGAGTCGACAGTTTGGATAAACGGAATAAAAGCGGGAACGCAAAACAGTTTGGCCGTGCCACATAAATACGAAATAAGTTCGTTGCTAAAAGGGGGAGAAAACAGGATAACAATTTGTATTGATAATCGCACAAAAGATGTTGACGTAGGACAGAACTCGCACAGCATTACCGATCACACCCAGTCGAATTGGAATGGAATTGTTGGCGACATTTCGTTGCAAACCACCGGAAAAATCTATTTCGAAGAGATACAGGTCTTTCCCAACATTCAAACAAAAACAGCTCAAATAAAAGCTACAATTATTAACTCGACCAATGAGGAACAATCGATAGAAATTAATGTTGAAGCTGAGCTAAAAAGCAAAGAGCTTAAGACGAAAGAAAGATCGTTCGACTTTACCGTAGCTCCGGGTGCGAACATTGTTAAAATGAGTTACAAAATGGGCGACAATGCGTTGCTTTGGGACGAATTTAATCCGAATGTTTATCAACTATCGGTTGAGTTAGAAGCAAAAACAGGAACCGATAAAAAACAGGTCTGTTTTGGCCTGCGCGAGTTTAAAGTAAAAGGCACACGATTTGCCATTAACGGGCGGCCACTGTTTTTACGCGGAACATTAGATTGTGCCATTTCGCCAAAAACAGGTTATCCGTCGACACATATTCGCGATTGGGAAAAAGAGTTCTCGGCAATAAAAGCACACGGATTAAATCATGTCCGGTTTCACTCGTGGTGCCCCCCCGAAGCTGCTTTCCGTGCTGCCGACAAAATGGGAGTTTATTTACAAATCGAGTGCTCGTCGTGGGCCAACAGTACTACACGTTTAGGCGACGGACTGCCCATAGACCAATATATTTGGGACGAAAGCAAACGCATTGTTAAAACGTATGGCAATCATCCTTCGTTTGTTATGCTCGCCTACGGGAACGAGCCGGGAGGGAAAAACATAAATCGGTTTTTAACCAAATTTGTATCGTGGTGGAAAGCCAAAGATACTCGCCGCGTATATACTTCCGGTGCAGGTTGGCCGGCTCTTCCGGTAAACAATTACCACAATCTGCCACAACCCCGTATTCAAGGGTGGGGCGAAGGGCTAAAAAGTATTATAAATGCCCAACCGCCAAAAACCAATTACGACTGGCGAAATAAAATGCGTGGCGACGGAATTCCGGTTGTGAGCCACGAAATAGGACAGTGGTGTGTGTATCCCAATTTCAATGAAATAAAAAAATATACCGGCCCGTTAAAAGCGAAAAACTTCGAAATATTTCAGGAGAGTTTAAACGCAAACCACATGGGCAACTTAGCCAATAAATTTTTAATGGCCTCCGGAAAATTGCAAACACTATGTTACAAAGCCGAGATTGAAGCAGCCTTGCGAACTCCCGGGTTTGCAGGATTTCAGTTACTGGGGTTACAGGATTTCCCCGGACAGGGGACAGCACTGGTTGGAACACTCGACCCGTTTTGGGAAGAGAAAGGATATGTTACGCCCGAAGAGTACAGCCGGTTCTGCAACTCAACCGTTCCGTTAGCACGTTTCGAAAAGAGAACTTTTATTGAAGGAGAAACAATGAATGTTGCTATTGAACTGGCACGTTTCGAAAAAACAGAAGAAACAACCGTAAAACCAACATGCATGCTTTACGAAAACAGCAAAATTATTGCAGAATGGAGTTTGAACGAGCAAAAAATTGGAATTGGAAATAACATTCAACTGGGAAAAATTAAACACCAGTTTGCAGTAAAAAACAAAGCCCGAAAACTTACTTTGGAAGCAGAAGTGGGTAATTTTAAAAACACATGGGATATATGGGTTTATCCTAAAATAGAAGATATTAAAACAGGCAACGTAAAAGTGGTTGAGAAATTAACTGCTCAAACATTAAACTATTTAAACGGTGGCGGAAAAGTTTTGTTAAGCCTTGGGAAAGGAAAAGTTTCACCGCAAATGGGAGGAAAAGTTGCTGTTGGTTTTTCGAGTATTTTTTGGAATACTGCCTGGACCGGCGGACAAAAGCCACACACTCTTGGCATTTTATGCAATCCTGAACATCCGGCATTGGCCGAATTCCCAACCGAATATTACTCGAACTGGCAGTGGTGGGATGCTATGAGCCACGCCGATGCCATTGAATTAAATTCGTTTCCGGTGGAGTTAAAACCAATCGTTCGAATTATCGACGACTGGGTTACCAACCGTAGACTGGCTCTGCTGTTTGAAGCCAAAGTGGGGAAAGGAAAAATTCTTGTTAGTGGCACCGACCTTGTAAATAATTTGAAAAGCAGGCCCGAAGCAGCACAGTTAAAAATTAGTTTGTTGAAGTATATGAATGAAGCAAGATTTACCCCCGAAGTTGAATTAAAAACAAAACAGATAAAAGAAATTCTCAACTTTACTTTAAGTTAATTGCCGAAATAAGGAGTTTGCTGTTACACACTGTAACCCTTGTTAAATCGCAACGCGACTTTATTACTTATACCCGAAAAATAGAATAATATAAAATAAAAATGGACTAAAAGCCGGACATTTTACCCGGCTTTTTTTGTCTAATTTTGAAAATAAAACTTAATTCTCCGATAGCAGTGTCCACCCTTCAATCCAGTTGCTTTCGCCAAAGGCTCCTTTAAAATCTACAATTTGAAACCAGGGAGACTGATACTCCATTAAATCGCCAGTTATTTTATTTGCGGGCACAAAATTGTTAGAACTTAAATCTATTTCAGGATCTTGAATTTCGTTTTTCGATATGTTGAAATTATTTGTCCATTCGTTTTTAAGGTCATCAGTATAAAATCCGGATAGTTCAAAAATTGACCCGGCAGTAGAATTAGCCACCTGATAAAACAAATTATTTTTAACAGCTATATTTCCATTTTTCCATTGGTTGTAACTGTCGTGTTGTTTGTCGGTAACTTCCAGAAAAATACCTTTTGTTTTATTCAGAAAAACAGAGTTTGCAATTACACCACCGGCATTTTTTTCAAAAACTACACATTTCCCGTTCTCCAATTCTCCGCTTCCAACAAACGTTGAATTAAAAATATTAGGTAACGAATAAGGCACACCGTCAATTGGGGAAATTCCACCACCGGCTTCAATTAAATTATCGCCTAAATATTTCGATTGTACGGCGAGCCAAAATTGTCCGTTCCCTGTCCAACCCAGGTCGTAGTCGAATGCATCGTCGTCGCATCCCGAAACAACCATGTGTTTTAAATTTACTGTTCCCCCAAAAATCTCAACTCCATCATCGTTGTTCGAAATAATTTCAACATAATCTATTGTTGTTTTATTACCTACACCGCCGAGTGTTAATCCATTAATTTCGTTGCCTTCGCCAATATTGGTTCCGCCATGCCTGATTGAAATATATTTGAGGATCCCGGAGTTGTCGTTTTCATCAATTCCTCCGAAAATTCCACGAGGTTCGGCAAAAGGAATTCCTTCAACCGATGCTTCTCCACCATCAATATTTATTGGTGCATTTCCCAAAATTATCAAACCTCCCCATAAACCCATGCTTTCTCTTTGAACCGAGCCCTCCAAGTTATCTCCTTCAGCGGTAAAAATAATTGGATTTTCTTTTGTGCCCTGTGCAATAATTTTACCTTCACGTGCAACAATTAATGCACTGGCATTTTCGGCCTGCCCGCTTTTAAACTGAACAACAGTACCCGCTTCAATAGTAAGTACCTGCCCGTCATTTACAAAAACAAAACCTTCAAGAATATATTCTTTGTCTTTTGTCCAGGTTACGGTTCCTGTTCCTGGCTCAGTTCAAAAAGTTGTGGAGTAAAATAAAATTACGAGTTTTGTTTTTTACAATTTTATATCGTTATGACACATCAAAAAGAGCATTATCAAGAATTAATCAAGTTACTATTACCAGCGGAGTTGTTTGAATATTTCGCTATCGTTA
>WGCT01000277.1 GCA_015493625.1 Draconibacterium sp.
TACTCATTGTCGGCTGATAAAAACAGTGCAAAAAAGCGGCTTTTATATACAAAAAAACTGATTGAAAAAGCACCCGGAAATATTGTTCCCCGTTTGAATCTAATTGAGATTCTGATTCGACATAAGAAGGTAGATGATGCACTGGCCGAGTTGGAAAAATTACAAAAGATTTTTCCCGAATTTCCGAAAGAAGCAATTGAATATTACAAAAAAACAATGGTAGCTCTTCAGGAAAAAAATATTGATGAAGCTTCGGTGTCGTTTATGATTTTTCATAACTATATGAAAGTTACGGGGACATACCAAAGTGGGGTTTTGGAATTGAAAGGACCCGGCGGGTCGGCAATAGGAACACCACTGATTACTTTCGACAAAAATGAAAGTAAGGTACAGGCAGGCGATTGGAAAGCAGTTTTAAAGGCGATTCATTTTACCGATATAACTTCGCAAGCTGGGTTGGATTTTGGACAATCGAAAAATGATTTAACAAAACAAATACCACTTGAAGCTTGCGATTTTGATGGCGATAACGATATTGATCTCTATTTGGGCTATTTCGATAAAAGAACAAATTCATACAAATATGGATTGTATAAAAACGACGAGGGGAAATTTACGAATGTTTCGAAAGAGGCGGGGATTACTCCACAAAATATGGAGTATGCTGCTAAATTTAACGATTTCGATAACGATGGCTTTCCCGACTTGTATGTAATTTGTGCTCATTCAAATATTTTATATAAAAACAATGGCAACGGAACTTTTACGAATGTTTCGGAAAAAGCAAACGTTGGCGTTAAAACAGCCGGAAATCGTTCACTATTTTTCGATTACGACCACGATGGCGACCTCGATTTATTTGTGTTGCAGGCAAAGAAAAATATTATGTTCCGGAATAATTCTGATGGAACTTTTTCTGATAAATCTGAAGAATCGGGTCTCGCAGGCGACGGAACTGAAAGTCTTGATGCTGCATTTGGCGATTTTGACGATGATGGCGATATCGACCTTTTTGTTGTTAATGGCAACAGTCCTGATGAACTCTATTCGAATCAGCGACAGGGAGTTTTCAGGAAAGTAACTACAAAAAGCGGACTAAAGAAAACGATTCATTCTACATCGATTTCGGTTGGCGATTACAATAACGATGGTTTTTTCGACCTTTTTATTACCTCTTCTGTTCCGGGTGAAAATGTTTTATACAGTAACCTCGGCGATGGAACTTTTAAGGAAGATAATCAATCGGCTGACCTTGTTAAAACACTTAAAAATGTAGCAGTTAACGATGCCCTATTTTTCGATTTCGATAACGATGGCTTTCTCGATTTACTTGTTGCAGGAACTTCGAAAACAGGAGGCAATGGTATTTTTCTCTATCACAACGATGGAAACGGAATATTTTATAACACCGAAAATATTCTTCCGGAAAATATAAAAAGGGGGAAACAGATTCTTACATTCGACTACGGAAACGATGGCGATATAGATATTTTAATTGTTCAGCCGGGAGGGTCGGTTCGGTTGCTTCGAAACGACGGCGGCAACAACAACCATTTTGTGAAAATTAAATTGGTTGGGCTGCGAACCGGAAGTGGTAAAAATAATTATTATGGTATTGGAACAAAGGTTGAAATGCGTGCCGGAAATTTGTATCAATCGAAAGTTGTTACAACGCCCTCTATTCATTTTGGGTTGGGTGCCCGTACCAAAGCCGAGGTAATTCGGGTTTTGTGGACAAATGGTGTGCCGCAGAATATATTCTTTCCCGGTACCGACCAAAGTTTAATTGAGGAGCAGTCGTTAAAAGGTTCGTGTCCGTTTTTATACAGTTGGGATGGCGAGAAATATGTTTTTGTAAAAGATATTATGTGGCGTAGTGCATTGGGAATGCCGCTTGGAATTATGGGCGGCGATAAAGCGATGAAATATGCAAGCCCGGCACCTTCCGACGATTATATAAAAATTCCTTCGGAACTGATAAAACCACAAAACGGAAAATATATTATTCAGACCACTGCCGAGTTGTGGGAAACAATTTATACCGATCAGATTCAACTTGTAGCAATCGACCATCCTGCTACAACCGATGTTTATGTCGATGAACGTATTTTGCCATCTACAACTCCCGGTTATAAGTTGTTTCAGGCAAAAGAGAAAAAAATACCACTGTCGGCAACAAATAAGAGAAACGATAATCTTTTGGAAAAAATATCAAAGAAAGATGATAAATATATTTCTGAATTTATGCCTGCAAAGTATCAGGGAATTACCGAGTTAACCTACCTTACACTCGACTTGGGGAAAATAGACCCCGATAAAAAACTTACTCTTTTTCTGAATGGATGGATTTTTCCTTCCGATGCCAGTATAAATGCTTCAATCTCGCAGTCTGATGAGTTGAAACTTGTATCGCCAAAAATTCAAGCCATCGATAAAAATGGGCGGTGGAGAACAGTTGTGAACAACCTCACTTTTCCTATGGGAAAAGATAAGACTATTGTAGTCGACCTTACCGGAAAGGTTTTTGCAAAAGATGCACGTATCAGAATTAAAACCAATATGGAAATTTATTGGGATTACATTTTTTACACCAACGAAAACTGCTCGGCACCGGTTAACACAACAGTTCTAACCCCGGTGGCAGCTAATTTACACTATCGTGGATTTTCGCGTACATTCCGTAAAGGAGGAAGATACGGCCCGCATTGGTTCGATTATTACGATGTTTCAACTGAACAGAAGTGGCGCGATTTGCTTGGAAATTATACGCGCTATGGCGATGTCCTTCCGCTGCTTATTGCTCCCGATAATAAATATATTGTAAAAAATGCGGGCGACGAAACAACGATTACATTCGATGCTGCCGAATTGCCCGAGTTGCCCAAAGGTTGGAAACGCGACTTTCTGATTCATAGTGTAGGGTGGGTGAAAGATGGCGATATGAATACAGCCACAGGA
>WGCT01000278.1 GCA_015493625.1 Draconibacterium sp.
CCATATAATATACGTACGAATGTCAATTATCTCAACAAAACTGAACTCTTAAAATGTAAGTAATTGGATATCAGCATAAATAAAAAGAACAGGATTATTATTGCAGCATCTCAATTTGTTGAACATCTTTCGAATTAAATTTTGCCACAAAACTACATCGGCAATTCCCTTTATAAGCACGTTGAACTATAAACTAAACTAACTATTTCGTATAAATAAAACTATATAGTTGTATGTTTCGAATTGATATTTGATATATTTGTAGCGTTTTTTGAATAATAGAAAAAGATTAGGGAGAGAGAAACGTTATTTTAAGGTTTTATGGAGAAAGGAGAATTAATAAATTCGTGCATTTCGTGTTCAAATAAATCGTCGTGTTTTAAACAACTTAGTCCGACTGAGTTAAAGTTAAACGACAAACACCGTGTTCAGCTTAATTTTAAAAAAGGCGAAACCATTTTTAAACAGGGGTCGTTTGCCAATCATATTCATTTTATAAAAAGCGGTTTAGTAAAAGTTTATATGGAAGTGTCGAACTCCGACAAGAACCTTGTTATCAATATTTTACCTGAGGGAAATCTATTGGGACTGCCATCGCTTTACGGGAATAAAGTTTACACCTACACCGCAACTGCAATAGAAAATACAACCATCTGCATTATTGAAAGCAGTGTAATTAAAAATTTGGTTGAAAAAAATGGAAAGTTTGCAGCCGACATTATTAAAACGATGAACCACTGCACAAACTCCACTTACGACAGATTTATTAGTCTCACCCACAAACAGCTTAACGGGCGCCTTGCCGACACAATTATTTATCTTGCCGAAGAGATTTATCATTCGAATAAATTTAAACTTTCGCTTTCGCGTGCCGATTTAGCCGAGCTAACGGGAATGTCGACAATGAGTGTTGTTAAGGTAATTAAAGATTTTAAAGAGAATAGAATTATAAAAAACGAAAACGGCATCATTGAGATAATTAATATGCCGCTACTAAAACGAATTAGCGAAATTGGTTAGTTTGCTCCACAGTATTTCGAAACAACACGATAAAATTCATCGAAATAGTTTTTGCTTGCAGCAACAATTTCGCCTCCGAAAAGGAAGTTATTACCGCCATTAAAGTCGGTAATTTTTCCACCGGCCTGTTGCAAAATAAACACACCTGCAGCCACATCCCACGAGTGCAGTGCGTGTTCGTAAAACGCATCGAAACGGCCGGCAGCAACATAAGCAAGGTCGGCAGCGGCAGAGCCCAAGCGCCGTATTCCACGTGTGTTTTTCATAAAATATTTCAATGCCTCGATGTAGGCATCCAGCATCTCGAAATTGTAATATGGAAATCCGGTGGCAATTAAAGTATCTTCCGATTTTGATGCCGTTGCAACCGAAATCTCTTTCCCGTTTAAAAATGCCGGACTCTCTTTCCAGGCATAAAACATTTCGTTAGCGGTAATTTCGTAAACTACACCTAAAACCAGCTCGTTGTTTTCCATTAATGCAATACTTACCGAATGCGGGGCAATGTTGTGCAGGTAATTTGTTGTTCCGTCGAGTGGGTCGATTATCCATTGAAATGTTTCGTTATTTGCAGTTGCCGTTCCCTCTTCGGCAATAAACCCCGATTCGGGAATAAGCTCTTTTAGTTGCGAAACAATTGTTGCTTCGGCAGTTTTATCGACATAAGTCACCAAACTGGCAACACTCTTAATCTCAATATCTTCTGAAGTTATTTTGGCTCCTTCATCGCGAATAAAACTTCCTGCATTGCGAGCAATCTTTTGTACTTCGAAACAAAGTTTTTTATAATTCATATTTTAGGATTTATCTCTTTAACTATAAAATTTCGACGTTAACGTTTCCGTTGGGAAGTATATCCAGTAACTTTACTTTGCCAAGTTGATTGATTCGTTTTTCTGAAAACGGAACTTCAATTTTAATGTAGTTTCCGGTGAATCCGGTCATCTTCTGTTTGTCTTTTTGTGCTTCGAAAAGAACGGTTTGTGTCGAGCCAAGGTTCTTTTCGTAAAATGCCCTCAACTTTTTCTCCGAAAGATTGATGTATTTCTGCGTACGGTTTTTACGCTCTTCAATTTCTACTTTGCCGGGAATGGCAAGAGCTTTTGTTCCACTTCTTTCTGAATATGTAAAAGCGTGCAACTGCGAAATTTCCAGACCGTTTAAAAAGTCGTACGATTTTTGAAAAAACGCTTGTGTTTCGCCGTTTGTTCCTGCAATTACATCGACACCAATAAAGGCGTGCGGTACAATTTTGCGAATCAACGCTACTCTTTCGGCAAAAAGTTCGGTGGTATATTTTCGTTTCATTAGTTGCAAAACTTCGTTTGAGCCGGCTTGCAACGGAATATGGAAATGGGGCATAATAACTTTCGACTGAGCCACCATCTCAATTATTTCGCTTTTTAACAAATTGGGTTCGATAGAGCCCAGTCGTAACCGTTTTAAGCCGTCCACCTTTTCGAGAGCTTTTAAGAGGTCGGTAAAACTTTCGCCGGTCGACTTGCCAAAATCGCCAATATTTACACCGGTTAAAATTATCTCTTTAAACCCTTTGCGAACGGCTTTTTTTGCTTCGGCAATGGTATTCCCGATGTTGTCGTTTCGGCTTCGGCCGCGTGCAAACGGAATGGTACAAAACGAGCAGTAGTAGTCGCAACCATCCTGAATTTTCAAAAAACTGCGCGTGCGGTCGCCCCACGAAAACGCCTTGTGGTAGCTTTTTATATCGGCAAGCCGGGTGGTTTTAATTCGAGTGGTTTCATTTTTTTCCAAATTATTAAGATAGGCCGGAAGATTGAATTTTTCCTGAGTACCCAGCACCAAATCAACCCCTTCGATATTTCCGATATCTTCGGGCTTAAGTTGCGAATAGCAGCCAACAGCCACAATCATTGCGTTGGGGTTTTGTTTTATTGCCTTGCGAATAATGTTGCGGCTGGCTTTATCGCCCTGATTGGTAACCGAGCAGGTATTAATAACGTAAATGTCGGCCTTTTCGTCGAAATCAACACGCTCGAATCCCACCTCTTTTAGCGAACCTGCAATGGTCGATGTTTCCGAAAAATTGAGTTTACAACCCAAAGTATAAAATGCCGCCTTTTTCCCTTTGTAATTCATGTTTTATTTAATTGGCTGCAAAGGTATGAAAAAGTTAGAAGAGCGTAATTTATATCGAGTTTACTTTATTTGCCGGGAATTCTAATCAGGAAATCGAACTTACACAGACAGCTGTTCCACAGAATTTTTAAATTAATATTAAGGTTAAACCAAATTCAGCCAAATAAGAAATGGCAACCCAATACAATTAAATAATAGTATTTACTTTGTGTAGCTTTTAAAAACATAATTATTAAAAGCTGGTACTTACATAATTAGAATAAATTTTATATAAATAATTAAAACTTTTACCATGTCGAAAATTAAAATAGGTATTAACGGATTTGGTCGTATTGGCCGTTTAGTTTTTCGTGTTGCTGTTGCAAACGAGAACATTGAAGTTGTTGGAATTAACGATTTAATTGATGTTGATTACATGGCTTACATGTTAAAATACGATTCTACTCACGGTAGATTTAACGGTACTGTTGAAGTAAAAGATGGTGCTTTAATTGTAAACGGAAGCACAATTCGAGTAACTTCGGAAAGAAACCCCGCCGATTTGAAATGGAGCGATGTTGACGCTGAATATGTAGTTGAATCAACAGGTTTATTTTTAACAAAAGAGAAAGCACAAGGACACATTAATGCAGGTGCTAAAAAAGTTGTTATGTCGGCTCCGTCGAAAGACGACACTCCAATGTTTGTAATGGGTGTAAACAATACCGAATACAAAAACGATATGGTTTTCGTATCGAATGCTTCTTGTACAACTAACTGCTTAGCTCCTATTGCAAAAGTATTGCACGACAGTTTTGGTATTGTTGACGGGTTAATGACTACAGTTCATGCAACTACTGCAACTCAAAAAACTGTTGATGGCCCATCAATGAAAGACTGGCGCGGTGGACGCGGTGCAGGACAAAACATTATTCCTTCTTCTACAGGTGCTGCAAAAGCAGTAGGTAAAGTTATTCCTTCGTTAAACGGGAAACTTACAGGAATGTCGTTACGTGTTCCAACTCCCGACGTATCGGTGGTTGACCTAACTGTTAACTTGGCAAAAGGTGCTTCGTACGACGAGATTTGTGCTGCTATGAAAGCTGCTTCTGAAGGATCGATGAAAGGTATTTTAGGATACACCGAAGATGCTGTTGTTTCTAACGATTTTGTTGGCGAGACATTAACTTCTGTTTTCGATGCAAAAGCCGGTATTGCTTTAACCGATACTTTTGTGAAAGTAGTTTCGTGGTACGATAACGAAATGGGTTACTCAACTAAAGTTGTAGAACTTATCGAATACATGAACTCTGTAAAATAAATTTTATTATACAGTATATGTAAA
>WGCT01000279.1 GCA_015493625.1 Draconibacterium sp.
AATTGGTTTATTTTGAGCATTTTAATTATATAAACGATGCAATCAAAAGAGAAAAAAGATTAAAAAAGTGGAAAAGAGATTGGAAAAACAAATTAATAAATAATGTAAATCCTGAATGAAGGGATTTAGCAAAAGATTTGCGTGAGATTCCTGCTTTCGCAGGAATGACAATTCTTGATTCAAAAATCATTATGAATAAAAACAAAAATAAAATGAGAAAATTAGCAGACATTGGATTAATCGGGTTAGCTGTAATGGGCGAAAACCTCGTATTAAACATGGAGAGTAAAGGTTTTACGGTTGCAGTATTCAATCGTACAGTAGCAAAAGTTGACAAATTTATTGAAGGTCGTGGTGCAGGAAAAAACTTTATTGGGGCACATTCAATTGAAGAGTTATGCGCATCGTTGGAGCGTCCGCGGAAAGTTATGATGTTGGTAAAAGCCGGACAGCCGGTCGATGACTTTATCGATTTGATTATTCCGCACCTCGAACCGGGAGACATTATTATCGATGGAGGAAATTCGCACTACCCCGACACAATTCGTCGTACAAAATACGTTGAAAGCAAAGGACTTCTATTTGTTGGAACCGGTGTTTCGGGTGGCGAAGAAGGTGCACTTTTAGGTCCATCGTTGATGCCCGGTGGTTCACCAAAAGCATGGCCGGCAGTAAAAGATATTTTCCAGTCGATAGCAGCCAAAGTTGAAGACGGTTCGCCTTGTTGCGAATGGGTTGGCGAAGGCGGCGCAGGGCATTTCGTAAAAATGGTACACAACGGAATTGAGTACGGTGATATGCAAATTATTACCGAAGCGTACCAAATTATGAAAGAGTTACTGGGAATGAGTAACAACGAAATGCACGATATTTTTGCCGAGTGGAACAAAGGAATTCTCGACAGTTACCTAATTGAAATTACACGCGATATTCTGGGCTACAAAGATGAAAACGGCGAAGAAGTGGTTGAGATGATTCTCGATACAGCCGGCCAAAAAGGAACCGGAAAATGGACAGGCATCTCGGCACTCGACCTTGGAATTCCGTTAACACTTATTGGCGAATCGGTTTTTGCACGCTGTCTGTCGGCGCAAAAAGATATCCGTGTTCAGGCATCGAAAGTAATTAGCGGACCAAAAGCAAAATTTACTGGCGACAAGCAAGCTTTTATTAACGACCTGATGAATGCACTCCTCGGTGCTAAATTAGTATCGTATGCGCAAGGTTATAATTTAATGATGGAGGCGGCTAAAGAGTATGGTTGGAATTTAAATTATGGCGGTATTGCACTAATGTGGCGCGGCGGTTGTATTATTCGTTCAACATTCCTTGGCGACATAAAAAAAGCATTCGACAAGAATCCTGAATTGCCGAACTTGCTTCTCGACCCCTTCTTTAAAGAAAAAATTGAAGATGCTCAAGCCGGCTGGAGAAATGTTTGTGCAACAGCACTTTCAAACGGAGTTCCTGTACCTGCATTAACATCGGCACTTTGCTATTTCGACGGTTTCCGCAGCGAACGGTTACCTGCTAATTTATTGCAAGCACAACGCGATTATTTTGGTGCTCACACTTACGAAAGAGTTGACAAACCACGTGGCGAATTTTTCCACACAAACTGGACAGGTCACGGTGGAGATACTGCATCATCAACTTATATTGCTTAAATTTGTTTGTCATTCCAAAACAGGTTCGGAATAACAACAAAAAGAAAGAACCGTTCTCTCTGTTGTTAAAATCTCAGAGAACGGTTCTTATGCTTTAATACCGTTAATAAGGTTCACTTCATAATTCGGGTTGGTACAATATTAAATAGATTTCTAGGGGCATTTAAACTTTCGGGGTGCCGGTCAGAGGGATGCCATGATGTTACTTTTGCCCTATCGGGCGGATTTTACTTTTTGGCTTAGTCCAAAAAGTAAACAAAAAGCCCAAGGCTGCGTTCGCTTCACTCGGAAAAGCTACGCAATAACGACTAAAATTACTGAACTCCCTCCAATACATTGGAGCTCCTCAAACAGCAGTAGTTTTTAACGTCGTTATCGCTTGTTTTCCGGCTCACCAACCGAGACTGTCGCTGCGAACTGGATTTCTGCATACGCCTCTGGTCAAACCCAAAAGAGTATGTCATCCGGCAAGGGAAAATCCGATTCATTAATTTTTAAATTGTTTGAATTGCCCCATCAACCCGAAAGTTGAATTGTTACGTTAATAACACGATTATAAGTTTATCATCGCTTTAATGGCACCATCTTTATAACCTTCAACCATATCGAAAGCAGCGGCCGTTTCTTCTAAAGTAAAATTATGGGTAACCATCTTTTCAATATCAATTTTACCCGAAACAACCAATTCGATGGCCTCCTTAACACAATGATTTTGACGACGGACATTCACCACCGAAAGCTCTTTTCGGCGCATTAAATCCATATTGAATGTATATTCTGCCGAAGGAGGAATTCCAACCAAAACCAGTTTCCCTCCCGGTTTTAAAATTTTCAAAGCATTATTTACTGCATCCTGCTCGCCACTTGCTTCAAAAACAACATCTAACAAATACTCCTCTTTCTGTTTTACAACTTCCTCAACACTCTCTTTTTCAGGATTGATAAAATAGGTTGCTCCAATCTCTTTTGTTTTTTCAAGACGATATTCCAAAGGTTCTACAATTCCAATATTTTTAATTCCGTCGGCAAGCAATTTAAATAGAATACTCAAGCCAATTGGGCCTGCACCAAAAATCGCAACAGAAGTTGATTTACTTATATTTTCAGCAACGTTTACTGCATAAACACCAATCGACAGCGGTTCGATTAATGCTGCCTGCGCCGGGTTTAGTTTTCCGGTTACGGGAAAACAGGTAAAATCGGGCATTACAATGTACTCGCCCAAACAACCGTCAAGCTGACCGGGACAACCTAAAAATTTCCCGTTCCGGCACGTGTGCGGTCTTCCTGCTAAACACTGGTCGCAAACACCACAATATACTGCCGGGTCGATAACAACCAAATCGCCAACTTTTACATTGGTTACATCTTTCCCAACCGCCTCAATGGTTCCCGAACATTCGTGCCCCACCGGAAACGGATACTTAACAACCTGCGAACCAATTTTACCAACCGAATAATAATGAATGTCGGAACCGCAAACACCAATGGCTGCAAGCTTTATTTTTACATCGTTCTGACTTTGTAAAACAGGAGTTTTTACATCAACCAACTCCATCTTTTTTATTCCGGTAAGTACAACTTGTTTCATTTTTTAAAATTTAGAATCAAGATACAAGAATCAAGACACAAGACAAAAATTAGTTCTTTAACTTAATCATACTTCTGTGTTTGAAATCTTTTATCATGAATGGTTCATCTGTATTTGTTAATCTACTTTTTAAAAAGTGACAGTTCTGAATAAACGAGTCTCTTATATTCATCAAAGAAACAATTATCTTTTTATATGAACAAAGTTCTAATGCCAATCTCGTAAACATTAAAAAATGTATTAAAATCGTATTTATCGAGCTGTTTTATTTTGTCGTTTTCGCTCATTGCTAAGTACTCTTTCTCGCCCCTGTTTAAAAAGTATTTGTGAAGAATATTCACCTGAAAAAGTGGTTCATATTGAATGGTAAAAGTAATTATTCTGTATCGTTTAATGTTCCGCTAATGCTTGTAATTGCAGGTGCACCTGATAATTTTTTATCGCGTTCGAGTTTAATAAGCTGAATGCGGTAAATTACTGCCGGCATTTGTCGTCCGCCAAGTGTGCCCCAAATATGATTTAGATCTTCGAAACCCGGAGTGAATAGTTCGACAACAAATTTAAAATGGTCGAGCAGATCGAATGCTACGTTTGTTCTGTTGTAAATCGTATTTGTGGATGTAAATACTTTCTTCCCTTGAAAAAATTGAATTGTTTTCGAAATGCTGCGAAGCGATTTATCGTAGGTTTCGCAATTTGCACTTATTATTAGATAAAGGTTTAAATGAACGGGTGGATTTTTATATTCTGTTTTTCCCTCAGTAATTTTAAAATTAGGAACATTTCGAAGTGTTGTCTCCTCCTCCATCTTCAAAAGAGTGAGTAC
>WGCT01000280.1 GCA_015493625.1 Draconibacterium sp.
ATATAAGTTTACAACCCAAAAGATACAAAAGCGTCAATAAACTATTGTACAGCTTATTACATATCGTATTAATTTTTAATTGTATTAACAAGTTATAACAACTACAAAAATAAATAATTATGGCAACACCAGTAATAATGCCCCGGCAAGGACAATCGGTTGAATCTTGCATTTTGGGGCAATGGTACAAATCGGTTGGCGACAAAGTGAGCGAGGGCGATATTCTTTTCTCGTACGAAACCGATAAATCATCTTTCGAAGAGGAGGCAAAAGAAGATGGAATTCTTTTGGCAACCTTTTTTGAGGAGGGCGACGAAATTCCCGTTTTAACAAATGTCGCGGTTATAGGAGAAGAGGGCGAATCGATTGAAGAATTTCGTCCCGGAGGAGAAGCTGAAACAGAAGAGACTGCTCCTGAGGAGACCGTTGATGAGGCTCCCAAAGTGGTAGAGTTCGAAGTGGAAGACAACTCTCCCGACAAACGAATCCGAATCTCACCTTTGGCAAAAAATATGGCTGCCAAATTGGGTGTAGCAATTCAATCGTTAAAAGGCTCGGGGCCACACGGAAGAATTATTGCCCGCGACGTTGAAACGGCTACAGCAAAAACAGTTGAAACGCCCACTACCCAACCGCAAGTTCAGGCAGCACCAAAAGTGGCTCCGGCACCGGCAGTAGTTCTCGAAGAGGGCGACGATTATGAAATTAAAGCAATCCCGAACATCAGAAAACTGATTGCAACCGCAATGCACACATCGTTACAAAATTCTGCTCAGCTTACTCACCACATGAGTGCCGATGCCAGAAAGATGATGAAACTACGCAAGAAATTCAAAAAAGAATTTACCGACGGTACCATCTCACAAAATGTAACCATTAACGATTTGGTCTGTTTTGCCGTTATTCGTGCACTGGAGAAATTCCCGCAGGTAAACACACATTACCATGGCGACAAAATGAAGTGGTTTAAAAAAGTCCACCTCGGATTGGCTGTTGACACCGATCGCGGATTAATGGTTCCGGCCCTTAAAAATGCCGACGACCTCTCCATAACAGGCCTTTCGAGCCAGTTAAAACAACTCTCAACAGCTGCACGAAGCGGAAATATAAATCCCGATTTGTTAAATCCGGCAGAAGCAACTTTTACGGTTTCGAATCTTGGAAATTACGGCGTTGAGATGTTTACTCCGGTAATTAACTTACCGCAAGTTGCAATTCTTGGGGTTTGTACAATTGTACCTCGCCCAAAAGAGATTGAAGATGGAGTTTACGCTTTTGTCCCCATGATGGGACTTTCGTTAACTTACGACCATCAGGCACTCGACGGTGGCGAAGCAACTCTTTTCCTTGCTGAAATTAAAAATCAGATTGAAAATTTAACAGTTTAAAGTTCCGAGTTCTGAGTTCAATTAAAAATAGTTTATGGCGACCTTTAAAAGATTTGAAGATATAATAGCTTGGCAAAAGGCAAGAGAATTATGCAAAATCATTAATGGTTTTACGAAGAAGGAACTTTTTTCGCGCGACTTTAAACTGGTCAACCAAATTAAAGGTTCATCTGGTTCAGCTATGGACAATATTGCAGAGAGGTTTGAAAGAGATGGCAATATAGAATTTGCACAATTTCTTTCTATATCGAAAGGTTCTGCCGGCGAAACACGGTCGCAACTTTACAGAGCTTTGAACAATGAATTAATCTCAGAAAATGAATTTCAAAAAGCATACAACATTGCCGATGAAGTTGGTAAATTAACTGGTTCTCTAATGAATCGTCTGAAAACAAGTGAACTAAAAGGTAAAAAATACAAATGACCACAGTGCAACATTTCGTGTTCGAAACTCGAAACTCGAAACTCGAAACTTTGAACTAATAACAAATAATATAAATTAAAAAACACAATAAAATGCCAAAAAGTCAATACATCAACCCGGAAGATGTTAGAAAACCGGGACAGATTGAATTCACACCAATTCCTGTAAATCAATACAGTAAAACGGTTGAAGAGGAGAAAGCAAATTTCTCGAACGAAGATTTAGTACGAATTTATCACGATATGGTGGTTATTCGCGAGTTCGAAACCATGCTGAATTTAATAAAAACCCGTAACGAATACAACGGAGTTGAATACAACCATCCGGGGCCTGCCCACTTATCAATCGGACAAGAAGCAGCCGCCGTTGGAATGGCGTACACACTCGACGTTGACGATTTTATTTTCGGGTCGCACCGCAGCCACGGCGAAATTCTTGCCAAAGGACTTTCTGCCATCGACAAACTCGATGATGAAACTCTTGAAAAAATAATGGAAACCCATTTCGACGGAATTACACTTGCTCCCGTAAAAGCTGGTCATACCGGAACAGTAAAAGAGCTGGCCATCAAATTCCTTATTTACGGAACGCTGGCTGAGGTTTTTGCACGTAAAACCGGATTCAACAAAGGACTGGGTGGCTCGATGCACGCATTTTTTACTCCTTTCGGAGTTTACCCAAACAACGCAATTGTGGGTGGCTCGGCCGATATTTCGGTGGGTGCTGCTCTTTATAAAAAAGTGAACCGTAAAAAAGGAATCGTGGTTGCCAACATTGGCGACGCATCGATGGCTTGCGGACCGGTTTGGGAAGGACTTTCGTTTGCAACAATGGACCAATTTACCGAATTGTGGGAAGGCGATATGAAAGGTGGCCTGCCACTGGTTATCAACATTATGAATAACCAGTACGGAATGGGCGGACAAACCTGTGGCGAAACAATGGGGTACGACATTGCCGCTCGTATTGGTGCCGGTGTAAACACCGACCAAATGCACACCGAGCGTGTCGACGGATACAATCCACTGGCAGTAATCGACGCCTATAAACGCAAACGCAAAATTATTGAGGAGAAACGCGGCCCCGTTTTACTCGACGTGTTAACATACCGTTACAGTGGGCACTCTCCATCCGATGCATCGTCGTACCGGAGTAAAGAGGAAGTTGAGGCCTGGGAAAAACAAGACTCAATTATCTGGTTCGGAAAAGAGCTGGTAAAAACAGGGGTGGCCACCGAAGCTGAATTGGAAGCTATTAAAACGGCAACCACCGACTTAATTACCGCTTCGATGAAACTGGCAATTAACGACGAAGTTTCGCCACATATGGACTTGGAAAAACAATCCAATTTAATTGGCGAAATGATGTTCAGTAACCAGTCGATTGATAAAATGGAAGACCGCGAAGTGGAAGTAAATCACCCGATGGAAGAGAATCCGCGCGTAAAACAGTTGGCTAAAAAAGAGCGTTTTATGTTCGACAAAAACGGGAAACCATTTTCGAAAATAAAAACGTACGGATTACGCGACGGACTTTTCGAAGCAATTGTTGACCGCTTTTATAAAGACCCCACACTAATTGCTTACGGAGAGGAGAACCGCGACTGGGGTGGCGCATTTGCCGTTTACCGCGGATTAACCGAAGCACTGCCATACAACCGCCTGTTTAACTCGCCCATTGCCGAAGCTGCAATTGTTGGAACTGCAATTGGTTACGCCATGTGCGGTGGCCGCGTTATTCCTGAAATTATGTATTGCGACTTCCTGGGGCGTGCCGGCGACGAAGTGTTTAATCAACTTCCTAAATGGCAGGCAATGAGCGGAAACGTTCTGAAAATGCCAATGGTAATTCGTGTTTCTGTGGGTTCGAAATACGGAGCACAGCACTCGCAAGACTGGACTGCTCTCGCTGCCCACATTCCCGGGCTGAAAGTGGTTTTCCCGGTTTCTCCTTACGATGCAAAAGGACTGATGAACACCGCATTACAAGGAACCGACCCCGTAATTTTCTTCGAAAGCCAGCGCCTGTACGACATTGGCGAGCAGTTCCACAAAGGCGGTGTACCCGAAGGGTATTACGAAATCCCGTTTGGCGAACCCGACATTAAACGCGAAGGAAAAGATGTTACCATTTTAACAATCGGTGCAACTTTATACCGTGCTTTGGATGCAGCAAAAACACTCGAAGAAAAATACAATATTTCGGCCGAAGTAATCGACTCGCGCTCGCTGGTACCGTTTAATTACGAGCCGGTAATCGAATCGATTAAGAAAACAGGACGCATTGTAATTTCGGGCGATGCTTCGGCACGCGGCTCATTTTTACGCGACCTGGCATCGAACATCACCGAACTGGCTTTCGATTATCTCGACGCCCCACCGGTAGTAGTTGGTTCGCGCAACTGGATTACTCCGGCGCACGAGTTGGAAGACTATTTCTTCCCTCAGGCAGAGTGGATTATCGACGCCATTCACGAAAGAATTCTTCCGTTGGAAGGCCACGTAAACAAAAACGATTTTACCGAGGCAGAACAGTTAGACAGAAACGCACGAGGAATATAAAGTTTTTAAGTTTAGTCGTTTAGTAATAACAAGGGTTTCACTGTTTTAGTGAAGCCTTTGTTTTTTAGGTTACAGATTACTCCGTCGTTGCGAGACGAGGAACCCGATTCAAACTGTCGTTGCAAGACTAAGGTACGAAGGCGAAGCAATCTGTTAAATAGAACTACAATAAACCCAATTCAATTCCAACCTTTGCAAACAGCAGATTGCTTTGTCATTCTTCCTACTAATGAAGACCGCACTCCGAATTCCCGACACTTGCAAAACAATTTAATTTAACTACATTTGATACTATCAAATGATACTATCAGAAAAACACAACTTTTATGAAACCACCATATAACATAACCGGAAAAATATTAAAACTGGTTGCTTCGATTTCTGAAAAAATTGGTGAGGTTAATTCTGCACACCTGAGTAAACCACCAACAGAATTAAGAAAGAAAAACAGGATGAAGACAATTCATTCGTCGCTTGAAATTGAAGGAAACACCTTGACACTTGAGCAAATAACAGCAATTGTTGAGAATAAACGTGTGATTGGCCCGAAGAAAGATATTTTAGAAGTAAAAAATGCCATTGCTGTTTATAACGCTCTCGATAAATTAAATCCATATAGCTTTGATTCGTTTTGCGAAGCTCATGCGCTACTTATGAACGGATTAATCGAATCGGCAGGCAGACTAAGAAACAGATCAGTTGGAATCGTAAAAAGCTCAGAAGTTGCTCATATTGCGCCATCTAGTGAAATGCTTAAACCTTTATTGAACGATTTGTTTGATTATATAAAAAATGATGATGACTTAGTGTTAATTAAAAGTTGTGTGTTCCATTACGAAATGGAATTTATTCATCCTTTCATAGATGGAAACGGAAGGATGGGAAGATTATGGCAGACTCTGATTTTAAAAGATTCTTATCCTGTTTTTGAATATTTGCCAATCGAGACGTTAATAAAAGAGAGACAAGAACAATATTATGAATCACTTGGCAAATCAGACAATACGGGAGAATCTACAATTTTCATCGAATTTATGCTTGAGATTATCCTTAAATCATTGGAGGAATTACTCAAAGTTCAAAATGTTAGCTTATCAAATATCGACAGATTAAATCTTTTTAAACCGATTGTAAAAAATGATTATTTTACACGTAAGGAATATTTGAAAAGTTTTAGAGAAATATCATCAGCAACAGCAAGCCGCGATTTGAAATTTGCTGTTGAAAATGGATGGATTGAGAAACTTGGAGATAAAAATACAACGAAATATAGATTTAAATAGGGAAAAAGTTTTTTAAGTTGCTGATTACTCCGTCGTTACGAGACTGAGGAACGAAGACAAACTTGTTTAGCACGTCGTTGCGAGACTGAGGCACGAAGGCGAAGCAATCCATAAAAAAACACTACTTTTGTAATTATCTTAAAACAAAGCAGTCTAACAAGTTAAATTTTCACAATGAACGAACAGATTTTACAAACACAGCAACAAGAAACTCCACCGCCAAACTATTTGGCCTTTGCAATTATTAGCACCATTCTATGTTGTCAGCTCTTTGGCATAATATCAATTGTTTATGCTGCATCGGTAAACACAAAGTGGATGTCGGGCGACAAAGAGGGTGCCCGCCGGGCCAGTCGCAATGCAAAAACCTGGGCAATTGTTGCAGCCATTAGCGGCGTTTCAATACTTATAATAACCGGACTGGTTTTTGCCTTTACCGCATTTTTCGCAAATTTTGGTGCCACCGGAATCAACATGTAATTAATGAAACGAACCATACAAATTGGGGTGGTCATCGTCGTGGCGGCGTTGGCAGCCCTTTTTTACTTTCTAAACCCTGCCGAGCAACCACTTTTCCCAAAATGCATTTTCTATTCTACAACCGGCTACCACTGCCCCGGGTGCGGCTCGCAGCGCGCCATACACAGTTTGTTACACCTCAACTTTGCCGGTGTTGTCAGCAACAATGCGCTCTTTATTCCGGCCCTGCTTCTACTCATTTATCACTACTCGCGCCCACTCCTCAACAAGCTGTTTCACAGCAAATTACCCAACATATTCTATTTTAAAAGCACCCCGTGGATAATCCTCGCAATCGTTATTTTATTCTGGATTTTACGCAACCTCCCATTTTACCCGTTTACTGTTTTGGCTCCCAACTAATTACTGTTTTTTCAGGGCGTGCCCCCTCCTGCGTCGGGGTCGGGCTTTCCGCTCATACTCCTCGCCCGCCCCGCCCAAAAGCGGTGCGTTCTGTGGGGTAACCGCTGCAATCCCTCACGCAGGCGTCCGTGGTTTATGGCAACCTTACCACTCATAAAAAACAAGAAACCAATTCAACGTTCAAATCGATAGGACAATTTAAAATTTAATGAACCAACTTTCCTCTGCCGGAGTCATGTTCTTTGGGTTAAATTCTTGTGGGTAAGAAAGATAGAAACCATTGTAAAGAAATGATAAAATCGGATAATATAAATTCAAATCATTGGTGTCCGTTTAAAACATGAGATTGCTTCACTGGGCTACCAATAACACCAGTTATATATTGATTGTGCGTATTTGGGCTTGCTTTGCGAAAAAAGTTATTTTTAGTGTTCCTTAATTTGACAAATAGCTGAAATTAACGTCATTGCGATGACGAGGAATGAGGAAGAAACAATCTGAATATTTATCCCTGACAATAGTGATTCATGATAAAAGACCTTACACACAGAAGCAAGATTAAGTTAAAGCACTAATTTTCCTGTCTTATGTCTTGATTCTATTATATTG
>WGCT01000281.1 GCA_015493625.1 Draconibacterium sp.
TAACGATAGCGAAATATTCAAACAACTCCGCTGGTAATAGTAACTTGATTAATTCTTGATAATGCTCTTTTTGATGTGTCATAACGATATAAAATTGTAAAAAACAAAACTCGTAATTTTATTTTACTCCACAACTTTTTGAACTGAGCCAATAGTGTTTTAAATATTACACCAATCCAAGTTATGAAGTGATCCCTCAAACGTGTATTCCCCACAACTTTTTAAAGTGAGCCAAGATAAACGCGAAAAAAAAGACAAAAAAAATACCCTCGCGGGTAAAAAGAAGGAAGGGGAAAGCCCTATGGACGCTTTTTGAAGATGATTGATGATTTACAAACCCCTAAACACAAAACCAATCATAAATACAGAAGTTGCTTTCCCCTTATAAGTTTTATTTTTGAAAATAAAACCAACCATTAAATCATGAGCAAATATAGGGAACATCATTTTTACATAAAAATCATTTATTGTAAAAAGTGTTGAGATGTGGCAATATCAGCTCAGTTTTCCCAATATGGGAAACAAATGGTTTTTTTGGGAATCGTTATTCCCACTCAATTAATTTTGTTTTTATTAAAAAGTTATATTTGCCAAAAATTAAAACTGTGGCAAGAAAAAAGAAAAAACCTTTGTATGAGGGGGTTACAATTGAGAGCATTGGTGCTGAGGGGAAAGCATTAGCACGAGTTGGCGATATGGTTGTATTTACAAAATATGCTATTCCGGGCGACGTAGTTGATTTGCAGGTAACTAAAAAACGCAAAAAATATCAGGAGGCATTTGTGACAAATTTCCATGAGTATTCTACAGATAGAGTGGAGCCATTTTGCGAACATTTTGGCGTGTGTGGAGGCTGCAAATGGCAGCTACTACCATATAAAAAACAGTTACATTACAAGCAAGATCAAGTAGTAAATCAGTTAAAAAGAATTGGCAAGATAGAACTTCCTGATATATTGCCAATAGTAGCCTCTGAGAATGAAATTTTTTATCGGAATAAACTCGAGTTTACTTTTTCGAACAAACGATGGCTAACTTTCGAAGAGGTAGAAAACAATACCGAGATAGATAATTCTAATGCGCTGGGATTTCATATTCCCGGACTTTACGATAAAATTGTTCCAATAAATAAGTGCTGGCTACAACCCGAACCTTCAAACGAAATTAGAAATTTCATCTATACATATGCTCTTGAAAACCAATTGGAATTTTTTGATATTCGCGAGCAGGTTGGCTTTTTAAGGAACCTCATTATACGCACCAGCTCAACCAAACAAATCATGGTTATTCTTTCGTTTTATAAAGAAAACAAAACAGACAGAGTTCGGCTTTTAGAAGCGGTTAAAAATAAATTTCCACAAATTACATCGCTTTTATATGTAATTAATAGTAAAGGGAACGATACTATTATTGACCAGGATATTCAGCTGTTCTCGGGAGAAGAGTATATTTTTGAAGAGATGGAAGGATTGCAATTTAAAATAGGGGCTAAGAGTTTTTATCAAACAAATTCGGAGCAAGCCTATAATTTATATAAAATAGCCCGTAGTTTTGCCGGACTTACAGGTGACGAAATTGTTTACGATTTATATACAGGAACAGGAACAATTGCAAATTTTATAGCCCAAGATGCAAAAAAAGTAATTGGAATTGAATATGTTCCCGAAGCAATTGAAGATGCAAAAGAAAACTCAAAAATTAATAATATATCGAATACTGCATTTTATGCCGGCGATATGAAACAGGTGTTGAATAACAATTTTGTTCGTGAGAACGGTAGTCCCGACATTATTATTACCGACCCACCAAGAGCAGGTATGCATACCGATGTCATCGATACAATTCTAACAATTTCGCCCCAAAAGATTGTGTATGTAAGTTGTAATCCCGCAACTCAGGCACGCGACCTGGCTCTTATGGACAGAGCATATAAAGTGACAAAAATTCAACCTGTCGATATGTTCCCTCACACGCATCATGTAGAAAATGTAGTCTTATTAACAAAAAAATAGTTTTTTATTTGATGGAAATAACCTAAATTAGTAGAACTAATTGAAAAAAGGTTTGTTTATTAACTAAAATAGGGGTCTTATTTTCCTGTTTTGTTTCCAAATTAGTGTTGTATTATATAATTAACAGTTTTAACAAAGCATCTTTAATCCTATAAATCAGATAATTATGAAAAAATTATTTTTATTGTTATTGGGATTCTTTCCAATAATTTTAACTGCCCAAAACAGTTGCAACTTTTTTGATAACGTTAATATTAAGATTGACAAAACATCATTAAATTCCTCTCAGAGTGATTTTGGGCCGGCATTCGTTAACAACGAATTGTGGTTTTCGGCTTATACCGCCGAAGAAATTGATAAATTGGCAAAAGGCGATACGAAAAAAGTCTTTTATAATCTTTTTAAAACAAAACTCGACAATAACGGGGAGGTTGCAGGAAGTCCGGTTTCGGTGTTAGGAGATATTAGTGAAAATTATCATTCCGGCCCGGTTTCGTATTGTGCAAAAACAAAAGAGTTATTTGTAACACTCAGCAACTTCAATAATCCGGATATTAAAAATAAGGTTTACCGAAAAGCTGATATTAGGCTTAAAGTAATTATTGTAAAAAACGAGGGTGGCACATGGAGAATAACCGGAGAATTACCATTTAATAATCCTAAATATTCCGTTGGGCATCCGGCTGTTTCGGTTACCGGCGATACCCTGTTTTTTGTCTCCGACATTGCAGACAAAGGGAAAGGTGGCACCGATATATATATGACTATTCGCAGTAACGGCCAATGGGGCGAGATGAAAAATATTGGAGCAATAAATACTGCTAAAAATGAAATGTTCCCATTTTTATTTAAAGGCAATATGCTAATTTTTGCATCGAACGGAATTAAAGATGGCAAAGACGATTTGGATCTCTACTATTCCTGCATCTCGGGAGGAACATTCTCAAAAGCAAAAGAGTTAAAACAACTGAATTCAGATTCGGATGACTTTGGGCTGGTTATTAATGAAAATGGAGAGGTCGGTTATTTTGCTTCGAACAGAACAGGGGGAATAGGAAGCGACGACATTTATAAGGTTGGAATAGAAGGAATATATAATTTGGAATTAACGGTTTTAGACAAAGAGACAATGAGAGAAATTCCAAATCCAAAAGTAAACTTTAACGATAATATTTTTGCGGCTTTAGTTGGTGCAATATTAAAACGTGCATTAAGAAAAAATTCAGACTACGTAGCCACAACTCAAATAGATGGTTATATGAATACTTCGAAAACAATAACTACCAAAGGAAAACCTTTCGGAACAATTAAAGAGACTATTATTCTGGAGAAAGTTAAAGTTGGGCAAGTGTTTGTGATGGAGAATATTTATTACGATTTCGACAAGTGGGATATTCTTCCAGAATCGAAAGTTGAGTTAGATAAACTGGTTAAAGTAATGAATGATAATCCGAGTTGGAAAGTTGAATTAGGTTCGCATACCGACTGCAGAGGAAGCGACGCGTACAACGAGAAGTTAAGTCAGAAAAGGTCAGAATCGGCTGTTGAATATATTGTTAGCAAAGGAATCAGCCAAGACAGAATAATTGCAAAAGGGTATGGCGAAAGTCAATTAGTAAATAAATGCGACGATGGCGTTCCATGTACCGAAGCAGAACATCGGCAAAACCGTAGAACCGAGTTTAAAATATTAGAAATGGATGGGAAATGATAAATTCCTATTTAATGCAAACGGAAAAGCTACTTGTTTTACAAGTAGCTTTTTTTGTACAACAATATACTGTAATGGTTCGGTACACTTTTATAAATATCTCATAAACAGAGAATTGCAAGACATAAGCCAATTGTCATAATTTACTAAAGAACAGACCTTTGCGACTTAGCACCTTTGGTAGAAACAAAAATTTAACGAAGTATTGATGCTCAAAACAAATAGCTTATTCGTAACAATGCAGGCAATCATTGTAAATAAATATGGAAATACATTCTTCTACTTTTCGAAATTGGGTGCCACATTTTGTTTCTCGGAATTTACAATGCGCTGAAGTTTTATTTTCAAAACGGCTCCTTCGGGAGGCAAGACACTATGGTAGAGTGCATCGCCATTCCAAAGCCGTTGCGTGTGCCATGTCCCGTTTTTGTAAAAGCCCTCTTCGGCCAAAACAAATTCGGCTTTGTTAAAACCCGATTTGTATTTTGGACGAAAAATAAATTTGGCATCGAAACCGGCAATCATAAATTCGTCTTCCGATAATTGTCCGATAAGTACCCGCCCTGTAATTTCACCCTTTTTGTCGCGGTTGGGGAACCCGAATTGCACCAGTACATCGTAGTTGTCGAAGTGTAACAGTTTCTCGCCAAGTCCGTGTTCTTCGACTGCGGCTTTCAAATTTCCCGTTCCCTGCAGCTCAACAATTTTATCCGATATTTTACTAAAAAGTTTATAGTTTTCGGCCATTGGCAAGAATTTCGTATCCAGCGATTGTTTGTTTCTATTTTCGCGTGGGTCGATATAAAAGGGGTCTATCCCGTAAGGAGCAATTCCCATGGCATCGAAATCGGCCAGTGCATAAAACTGGTAGCGGGCGAAATTCATCCCGTTGCCCATTTCGGGTAAAAACAGCGGATTATCGGGCCGTTTATATTTTTTGCACAATTCAATGAAATCCATATTGTTCTGATGGTAAATATCGAGAGCGAGCGTGAACATTTCGGGAGCAGCAATTTTCCAAATATCAATCATATTCGATGTTGGCCCGCCACTGGGGTACTCGCCCGGGCGCTGGAAATAGTTCTCTTTTGTCCATACATTTATATACATGGGCAGTGGATAAACTGCTTTTCCTGCTGCCGCCACCCCGTTGATGTATTTCGCAATCCAGTAAGCATTAAATGCCTCGGCTGCTTCAATCCCAAAAACTTCATCCCATGTACCTCCCTTTTTCCCTAACCCTAAAATCAGTTCATCGGGCACCTCTCCGAAATACAATTTATTAGCGGCTTCACTGTAATCGCGGTCGGTTTGCAAGCTTCCCGGCTCGTTTTCGGGTTGAACCATAATTACGGTTCGCTCGCTGCTATCAATGGTGCGAATGTGTTGCATCTATTGCACAAAAGCTTTTTTGTCGGCAGTAATATTATTTTCGGAAATGGCCGACAAAACGTAAACCGGTTCGCCCGAACTATTTTTCATTCGTGGATATTTTTCGGGATTTTCGCGTACCCAAACAGGTGTATATTCCAAACTGCCGTTTTTAAAAGAGCCAAACCAGAGAACAACCAATTTCAGGTTGTTGCGGCGCGCTCCATAAATTAAACTATCGATGTTGTTAAAATTAAAAATTCCCTCCTGAGGTTCTATATCCTGCCAGTAAACCGGAGCTTCCAGCGTATTGCAATTTAACTCTTCTAATTGTGGCCAGATTTTAGGCAAGTATTCAGCCCACGCGCTGGAGTTCCAGAGTTGTGCCCCGAGCAATAAAAATGGTTTCCCATCGACATAAATTGTAAACTTCCCGTTCTCGTTGCGGATTTCGGCAATTGGCTTTTCCTTTTCCTGCAAATAGGGAGCAGAGGTTGCCTGATAATTTCCTGCAATTAGGAAGAAAATAAGAATAATTATTTGCTTCATAAGTTTCGTTCGTTTGTTGAAATTATACACTTTTTTTGCAAGGTTTTCAGTTCCTATAATTAGTTTCAAACTAAAATCTGAAATCGTAAGTTTGAAATAAAGCAATTTCGGTTAACCGGTTTCTGTTTTCAATCTCATCTATATCCAAGCGAATTTTATTCGTTTAATGTTGAAAGTAAAATACAGTTTTAACGGTATTCAATATCAACTTTAGGTTTTCCGGCAACTTCACGTTCGGCAAAAAAAGTGTATGGTTCTGTCCATTGGTAGTCATTTCCTTCTCTACGTTGCTGCAACGAATACGAGAGGATTTCAATCCCTTTATCGATATCCCGTGTAGCATTTTCCATACTTATTGCCGTGTGGCCGGGCAGCAATAAATCGAAAAGAATGGGTTCCCTCACCATAATCCTGTCTTTTTCGTTATGTACCGTTCCTGCAATTGCATAGCGTTTTAGTTTCCAGAGCGAGTTTAAATATTGATTGAAATCGGCATAAGGGTGTCCCATCCAACCATGTTTTCCGTTGTGGAAAATGGTATCTCCCGAAATCAAAATATTTTTTCCCTCGCTTTGGAACGCAAAACAACATGAATCGGGGGTGTGCCCCGGTGTGTGTACCACGTATATTTTGAGGTCTCCAAAATCCAATTCGTCACCATCGTGAAAAACAGAAATTGTGCCTTTAACTTTGGGGAAGGTTCGCTCGGGGCCATCAATTAAATACCAGGCAGTTATTTCGTTCCCTGTTTTTATTGGGTTTGCACCCAGTTGATGAATATGGATTTCGGCACCCGATTTTTGCCAGTAGTTTGCACTGTGCGAATGATCGACATGGCAGTGGGTGAACAGAATGTGTTTTACATCGTGCTAGTTGTACCCCAGTATTTCAATTTGTTTTACAATTGTTTCGGTATTGCTTTCCAATCCAGGGTCAACAAGAATTAACCCGGTTCCGGTTTCCAATAAAAAGGAATTTTGCTGCCCGTCTAAAACCAGTTGCCAAACTCCTGTTGCAAGTCTTGCTGGCCCGGTCGAGAATTTAATTTCGTTGTTATCGAATTTCTTGTCTAACGCTGTTTGAAGTTTACCAATTTATCCCTTTCTTTATCCACTCAGCTTTTTTCATGTCGCCGTAGGTGTAGCGGTCGTAAACAACTTTTTGCCCCCAGGGTGTTTTATAAAATATTGGTTCAACCCCCCTATTCCCGTTCACTTTAATGAATGGTTTATGTGTGACAGCCAAAGAGTTCGATGAAGCCGAAAGAACTCCGGGGATACTAATCCCTGCTCCCATTAACATTACCAACCTACCAAAAAATGTTGATCTGTTCATGCTATTGTATATTATTTCGGTTCAAGATAAATAAAATTCCTGTATACTCAAACCAAATAGCTTTTCGTCACGATGGACTCCGGGATTATACAATCTTATTGTTCAATACAATTTATTTTCTCCGAGTTAACCAAAGAAAGGTTACTTTATATTCTCGAGAATATCAATCAAATGTATCCAGAATTTGTCTGTTGATTCAATATTTAATCTTTCGTTTGGAGAGTGTGCTCCTAAAATTGTAGGACCGAACGATACCATATCGAGGTTGGGATATTTCTCGAGAAAAAGCCCACATTCGAGTCCGGCATGAATTGAACGAACAACCGGAGTAACACCAAAAAGTTTTTTATACGAATCAACAGTTGTCTTCACAATCTCCGAGTTGGGATTTGGTGTCCACCCGGGATATCCGTCGGAGTGAACAACCTCTGCTCCGGCGAGTTCAAAAACCGACTCAACCATTTTTGCTACCGATTTTTTTCGGCCTTCCACGTCACTCCGCTGGCTGGTTGTAATTAAAATTTTATTCTCATCAATAAATTTTACCGACGCCAAATTGGTCGATGTCTCAACCATTCCCTCAATTCGTTTGCTCATACCCATAACTCCGTGTGGGCAGGCACAAATAGCTCTTATCAATTTCTGCTGTGTGTTGCAATCCATTACAAAGTCGGGTGCACTAACCTCCTCAACAAAAAATCTAATTTCGGGTTCTGCAAATAAAAAGTCGGATTTTGTTTGAACAGAATAATTTTCCAATTCATCAATAAAACTGTCCTTTTCGCTTTCGTGAACAGCAACAACAGCAAACGCTTCTCTGGCAATTGCATTTCGTAAATTACCTCCATCGAAAACAGCAATTTTTATTTCGTGTTTTAATGAAATCCCGAGCAAAAACCGGTTTAATATTTTATTTGCGTTTCCTCTGTTTTTATCTATATCGTCGCCCGAATGACCACCTAAAAGTCCGGTTACTCCTATTTTTACGGCAACAAACCCGGCAGGTACTTTTTTCCGTGTGTACGAGAATGTTGCTAACGTATCAACTCCTCCTGCGCAACCAATAAAAATCTCGCCCTCATCTTCCGAGTCAAGATTCAACAAAATATTTCCCGATAAAAATCCAGATTCTATACCAAATGCGCCCGACATTCCCGACTCTTCGTCAACCGTAAAGAAACACTCAATAGCACCGTGTTTTAGTTTCGAAGATGACAACACGGCAAGTTGAGCAGCCATCCCAATTCCGCAGTCGGCACCCAAAGTTGTACCGGTTGCTTTTATCCACCCCTCCTCTATTCTAAGCTCAATAGAATCGGTGTCGAAATCGAAATCCACATCCGAATTCTTTTCGCAAACCATATCCATATGCGTTTGTAAAATAACGGTAGGAACATTCTCCATCCCTTTTGTTGCAGGCTTTACAATTAAAACATTCCCAACGGAATCGGTTTTTGCTTCCAACCTGTTTTGAACAGCAAAGTCGAGCAAAAATTGCCTTATCTTCTCCTCTTTTTTCGAAGGGCGTGGCACTTTGCTAATAGCTTCGAAATAGGAAAACAGCGGCTGAGGACTTATCAGGGAAAGTTTCTTCATACTAATATAATTACTGTATTCTTTTTTAAAAGTTACATTGTGCGATTTACAAAAAGAAGTTTACAAATCATAATTGCCGGTTTTTCTTTCTCAATTTGGGACACAATTTGTGTGATAAGAAAAATAGTCTATTTTTATCACGTAATAGTTTATCTGTTTTTAAATGTGAGATATGAAACACTAGCAAACGTCTTAAACAGACCCGTTTAATACAAATTCATCATTCGCATATTTCAAAAATAGCCAATGAGTTACAGACTACAAAAGCATACTAACATCATCTTATTCAACAAAATGATATGAAATTTAAATATAAATTATTTGCCCTGTTGCTACTCGCTATTTCAATAAATTCGTTTGCACAAGTAACATACCAATTACCCGAAAAAGACGGATTCTCGTTTGGCTCGTATGGAAGAGTTGGAGTTGATTGGTCGTTCGAACACGGTGGCTCAATTGGCCGCAGATTAAATTTGAATAATATGGGAAGTATTGGCGGAAGAATGGAAGAACAAGATTATCTGGAGCTGTATCCTGCTTTTCATTTTACTCCTTTTAAAAAAGACGACCCGACACTGATTAAAGTCCAGATGCGTTTTGCTGTCTATTCACAAAGTCTTTCGCTTTTTGGCAACTCGTCGACCAGTAGTATTGGCGGATTAACAATTGCAATGCCCGAAATTTATGCCGAGGCAAAAAATATTAACGGAAAAGATTTAAACATTTGGATAGGCGCCCGTTTATATCGAACCGAAGAGCTGCACATTGCCGACCACTTCTTTTTCGATGACCACTCGGGACAAGGTTTTGGCATTGAATATAAACACACACGGTTTAGTACTTTCTTTGTTTCGTCAACCGATACTTCGTCGAATGTTCCTCCCTATTTTTACCTGAATATTGGAAACGGTGTATCGAATATTGCACTCAGACAGCGTGTTGTTGGCGTTATAGACCATGAATTTTCTCTTGCAGAAAACAATAAACTTACCGTAATGGGCGAATTTCATTACATGAGCAAAACCAACACCAATGAAACAGATATAACTCCGATTGAAGAACCCGAAGACAGCACAGAGATTTATTTAAACTACCCAATGGATTACGGCCTTGTTTTTGGAACAAAACTGATTACAAATTTTAAAAATAAATATGGCGAAGGAATAAACAAACTTGCCATTAGATATGGTACACGCATTGCAAATGGCGGCGATGGCGGAGTGTCGAAAACATGGCTTACTTTCGGAGCACCCGATTTAAACAGAGTTAATTATTCAAAAGCATACTCATTGGCTATTGTCGAAGAGGTAAAACTCAATTTGTCCGATAATAATAATTTTAATGGGTACATTGTGTTTACGCAAAGTAAAGGTGGTGCACGAACCGACGGAAAAGCAAAAACATACTGGGGACGCGAGGTTTACAACCGCAAAAAAGATTTTACATTTGGCTTTCGCGATACCTATTACATAAAACCAAAATTTCATCTGCTCACCGAGTTCCATTACTCGCAACGCAAAGATGGCACCGATAATATGTACCGTTTTCAGAAAATAAGCATTGCTCCAACACTCGTTCCCACAGGCAATAAAGATTCGGGTGCCCGCCCCCATTTACGATTTGTATGCTCGCTGGCACATTACAACAATGCCGCAAAAGAAAATCTGTACTCGCCGTTTTTACAATTTGTAGGTCACAAACAGTGGGGCTACTATTTTGGTGTAAAAATGGAATGGTGGATTTAATACCAAAACAAATGAGACCAATTAACGAAAAACGGCTGAATAAAGCGATTTCCGAAACCGGGTTCTGCTCACGCCGCGAAGCCGATAAACTCATTGAAAAAAAAAGGGTAGCAGTAAATGGTGAAGTTGCCGGATTAGGAGTAAAAGTTACGCCTGCCGACACAATTCAAATTGATGGAAAAACCATAAAGAAAGAGACAAAAAATATCTACCTCGCATTTAACAAACCTGTGGGAATTACCTGTACAACCGACACTTCAATAAAAAGCAACATCATTAGTTTTATTAATTACGGTGAACGGATTTTCCCCATTGGGCGACTTGACAAACCCAGCGAAGGACTTATTTTTTTAACCAACGACGGCGATATTGTAAACAAAATCCTTCGCTCGCAAAACAACCACGAAAAAGAGTACACAGTTACCGTAAACAAGAATATAACTTCTGCTTTTTTAAAACGAATGCGAAATGGCGTTCCTATTTTAGATACAGTTACAAAAAAATGCCGGATCGATAAAATTGACAATCGGACATTCTCGATTGTGCTTACACAAGGATTAAACCGCCAAATTCGAAGAATGTGTAACTATTTGGGCTACGAAGTAAAAACGCTGAAAAGAGTAAGAATTATGAACATCGGTCTGGGAAACTTAAAGATTGGAAAATACCGCTCGTTTTCTTCGTCAGAACTTAACGAGATATTGATGCTGGTTGAAAACTCGAGCAAAACAAAAGAGGGTTAATTCCAAATTCAGTCAACTCATTTTAATCATAATAGTTTTTATTAATTTTACGTCTTCAATTTTTATTATGAGCAAAACAAAAAAAAGGGTTATCGCTCACGGCAGGTTTGGGAAAATATGAGCGTCAATGTTGGAGTACAATAATCTATTGATATAAATGACATTTACCATAAAACAATAACAATAAACGGCGAACATAAAATGAACCGGAGGATTAGCAAGCTGTAATGGCGCTATACTTAAAACTGCTCTTTACCAAAAGTGCTCTCCGCTTTTTTATGCGATTTCCCTTTCATATTGAACGAGTATTTTGCACTAACTTCCAAAATTGGGCCGTACCGTGTGTACTCCACCTCCTGATAAAATATTTGTGTTCCCGACGGGTTGTAAGCACGCGTATTCAATCCGGTTACGTTCGAGCCTAAAAGATCTAAAACTTTTACGCCCAAGTTCCAGCCATTCAGTACATCTGGCGAATAATTCAACGCTGCATTCGACATATAAAACATTTCGTTTCGGCCCTGTGTGGTAACAGTTGCCGAACGTAAATCGAAATCGAGAGTAAATTTCAAATCTTTCCGAAGCATTAAATTCATGTTGCTTTTTAAACTCCAGTTTGTACTGCTGTTATCCTCTTTATATCCGAATACATCGCCCTGCGTATTGAAATTATAAAGCGATCCACCAACAAAAAATTTCGCAAATTTTCCGGCTGTTAAATTAGCGTTCAACTCGGCTCCCAATGCTTTTACATTTCCCGAATTTGTATAACTTCTAATCAGCACATTCTCCTTTTTGTAAACGGTATTTACACGAAAAATTGCATTGTCGGTTCCACGATAAAAACCGGTTAAAGCAAAACTCTGTTTTCCAAGTTTTTTATCGAATGTCAATTCGAAATTTGTAAGGTATTCGGGTTTTAACTCCGGGTCGCCTACCACATAAACTTCGTAATGGCGACGATACAGAAACGGCGCCATATTTTTTGTTCGTGGCCGGTTAATGCGGCGGCTGGCAGCAAAAATAACAGAACTGGTTTCGTTAAAATTGTAACTTAAATGAAGCGATGGAAACCAGTCGAGCTGCCGAACTTTGTATTCGGGCAAAATAGGTTTATCGAAAAAATTAAGCGAGTCGGGGTTATCTATTTTCAGGAGTTGGTCGGTGTACTCAACGCGCAGCCCGGCAATTAAACTAAAATTGCCAAAGGTTGCCGAGTAGTCGAAATATCCAGCATAAATTGCCCTCGAAAAATCGAAACTATTGCTGAGTGTTTTATTCGTTCCCAACTGCCACTACTTACATTTAACGTATCGTACTGATAACCACCTGCCTGGCTTACAAACTGCGGCTGAAATCCAATTCCCAGCTTTCCGTTTTCAAGCTCCTTTTCAAAATCGATTGCTGTACGCACTCCGTCGAGTGGAGTATTATCGGTTTGATGATAGTGTGCTAACTTTTCGCCTACTTCGTCGGCAGATTTATCGAAAGCATAATTCTGATTACTCAATTCACGGCTCAACTCCGAGTGTTCGTACAACAACGAAAATGTAACTTTCGATTTATTATCGAATTGTTGTGTTAAATCGATATTCCCTGTATGAAAAATACCATAACGGTTGTCGGTATTCGGATTATAAATCCAATGGTTTTGCGGGTCGATTCCCGGAATTGGATTTTTATCCACATCGCCATAAAAATTATTATATACATAAAATGCCGAGCGTCCTTCGGTTCGGTGGCCATAAAAGTACGATGCCGTAATATTGCTCTTCTCGCTTATATTATAATCGACACCAATATTTGCCGAATAGTTTTCGTACCACTCGGGGCGTTCGCCACTGGCAACCATGTGGTAATACGACCCGTCGGATTGCAACAACCGAGCATCGCCAATGCGCGCACCATTTACGTTTCGTTTATTGTAATTTAGTCCACCGTATAAACTCAAATTATTCTTATTATACACCAAATTGAGCCCGCCGCCACCGCGCCGGTCGGTAAGATTAAAACCACTGTATTTGTCGGTAACATGTCCCCAAGGGGCATCGCCAAACACACCGTTTGCCGAAACCGAAAGTCCTTCAAGTCCCTTCTTTTTTGTTGTAATATTTATAATTCCGCCTTTCCCCTGCGCATCGTACCGTGCAGTTGGAACAGTAATAATTTCAATATTTTCGATTGCATCGGCCGATATTTGCCCCAACAAAACTGAAGCTTCCATTTGTGTAGGTTTTCCATTCAGATAAACCATAAAATCGGTGGTTCCGCGCAGCGAAACAGTACCATCGGGGCCAACAGAAACCGACGGCAGTTTATTTAATACATCGACAGCTGTACCGCCACTTGCCGTTTCAAAATCGCTGGCATGGTAGGTCTGTCTGTCAATTTTCTTCGCAGTTGTTCGTGCCATTGCCTTTACATCCACACCTTCAAGCTCAACTGTTGATGGAGACAAAACTACATCGTCAGTAAAAACAGTTGGATGAGATGCTGAAAGAGTAATTGCATTTAATGTGTCGTTACCATAATAATGGTTCGGTATATTTTTATAAGTATCTCATAAACAGAGAATTACAAGGCATAAGGTGATTGTCGTAATTTGCTAAAAATCAGACCTTTGCGACTTTGCGGCTTTGCGAGAAACAAAAATCTAACGAAGTATTGCATAACCGATAAA
>WGCT01000282.1 GCA_015493625.1 Draconibacterium sp.
AGTTTATGAGTAAATCTAATATCGTTAAAAAGTTGTTTTCCAAAACGTTTTCCTTGAAGGGTTTTGTTTTTTTTATTACTTTGTAAAGGTTCTCTTTAACTTTTGACAGGTTTTAAAATTTATTAAAAAATTAACTTAAAAAATATTTAATATGTCGGGTCACAATAAATGGTCGTCGATTAAACACAAAAAAGGGGCAGCCGATGCAAAACGGTCGAAAATGTTTTCGAAGATTTCGAAAGAGATAACAGTAGCAGCAAAACTTGGTGGCACCGATGTTGAAGCAAATGCACGGTTGCGGCTTGCTGTGCAAAATGCAAAAGGGCAAAATATGCCGAAAGATGTTATCCAGCGCGCTATTCACAAGGCCGATAAAGATGCATCTAATTTCGAAGAACATACATTTGAAGGATATGCAACTGGTGGAATTGCCATTTTTGTGGAGTGCCTCACCGACAACAATAACAGAACAGTTGGCAGTGTAAGATCCATATTTTCGAAATATGGTGGGCATCTTGGAACAAATGGCTCGTTGAGCTTTTTGTTCGAAAGAAAGGGCGTTTTTGTCGTTCCAAACAACGGGAATCTCGATTTAGATGAATTTGAACTCGAAATGATTGATGCCGGCGCAGAAGAGTTTGAAGAGAACGAAAATATGATTCTGATAACTTCGGCAATGGAAGATTTTGGAAGTGTGTCGAAAAAAATGGAAGAGTTGGGTATAGAGCCTGAAAGTCAAGAGTTACAACGTATTCCTCACGACACCGTTCAGTTGAGTGTTGAAGATTCGAAAAAGGTGCTCAGACTTGTTGAACGACTTGAAGATGACGACGATGTGCAAAAAGTTTATCACAATCTCGAGATTTCCGAAGATTTAGAAAAAGAGTTATAATTCAGTTTTAGTTATCAACAACCACAAATGCGAAAACTCCTATTGTAAACGAAAGTTCTTTGGGTATGCAATGAAGTGTGAAAAAAACGGTTATTGAGTTAATGGTTTTTGATTTATATTTGCACACTCAATTCAGATTAAATAATGAGGATTATTTTTCTTTTTGTAACGATATTTCTTTTCGGTAAACTTGTTTCTGCACAGGAGATAAATCCTGATACAATTCAAGCAGAAATTCCAATACCCGAAATAGTTCAGCGAGTTGCTCCATCGCGCGATTCGCGTTTGGATAAAATGGTAAACTGGCAGGTTGAAAAAAACATAAAAAAAGACGGAATTGCAGGATTCAGAGTTGAGATTTTCTTTAGTGCCGAGCTAAATGGAAAAGAGCAGGCACTCAACAAAAAAGTAGAGTTTTTGTCGCAATACCCCGACTATGCTGTTCATATAAAATACGATGCCCCGAATTTCAGAGTGAGAGTTGGCGATTTCAGAACAAAAAACGAAGCATTAAAATTGTATAAAGAGATAGAAAAAGATTATCCGGTTGCATTTATTGTTGCCGATAAAATAGAATTTCCTTTGTTGAAAAAATAAATTATGAGTGACCAGATTAAGCACGAATGTGGAATTGCTTTAATTCGATTGTTAAAACCATTATCCTACTATCAGGAAAAATACGGTACATGGAAATATGGGTTAAATAAGTTGTATCTTTTAATGGAAAAACAGCACAACCGCGGGCAAGACGGTGCCGGTGCAGTTTGTGTAAAAACCGATTTACACCCGGGAACAAAATATATTAACAGGTTTCGGTCGGTTCAGCAAAACCCCATTTTAGATGTTTTTAATCAGATAAATGCTCCGCTTGTAAAGGCGCAGGATGATCATATCGACATCAATCAGTCGGAGTGGGCTTACGAAAATTTTCCTTTTGCGGGAGAACTCTATCTTGGCCATCTGCGTTATGGTACTTTCGGGAAAAACAGTATTGATTTGGTGCATCCGGTAATGCGTCAAAACAACTGGAAATCGAGAAACCTTGTCTTGGCCGGAAACTTCAATCTTACCAATACAAAAGAGTTGTTTTATGTGTTGGTTGAATTGGGGCAACATCCTAAAGCATACACCGACACGGTAACAGCACTCGAAAAAGTGGGGCATTTCCTCGATGAAGAGAATCAATTGCTGTTCCGCCGGTACAAAAACGAAGGGTTGATGAACAAGGAGATATCGAGCCAGATTGAAAAAAATCTTGACATTCGAAATATTCTGGAACGCTCTACAAAAGACTTCGACGGTGGGTACGCAATTGCAGGATTAGTGGGGCATGGCGACGCATTTGTTGTTCGCGATCCGTGGGGAATTCGTCCGGCGCATTATTATTACGACGATGAAATTGTTGTTGTTGCTTCTGAACGTGCAGTAATACAAACCGTTATGGATGTGCATGCCGAGCAGGTAAACGAAATTGTTCCGGGCGAAGCTTTAATTGTAAAAAAAGACGGAAGAATTAGTAACGAAATGATTCGTGTTCCGCATACCCGAAAATCGTGTTCGTTCGAACGAATCTATTTTTCGCGGGGGAGTGACAAAGATATTTACAATGAACGGAAAGAGTTGGGGCGCTTAATTTGCCCGACCATTTTAAAAACAATCGACTACGACTTTGATAATACCGTCTTTTCGTTTATCCCAAATACGTCGGAAACAGCTTTCTATGGTATGATTGAAGGAGTGCGGAATTATTTGGTTGACTGGAAAATAGATGAGATAAAAAAGAAAAACGGCTCGCTTTCCGACGACGATATTAAACGAATTATTTCGTTTGAACCTCGTGTCGAAAAAATTGCGATAAAAGACGTTAAACTCCGTACTTTTATTGCCGACGATGCCAGTCGCGACGATTTGGTAGCACACGTTTACGATGTTACTTATGGCATTATTCGAGACCACAAAGATACACTTGTAATTATCGACGACTCGATTGTACGCGGAACCACTCTGAAAAAAAGTATCATTAAAATTCTCGACAGGCTGAAACCTAAAAAGATTATTGTGGTCTCTTCTGCTCCACAAATCCGATATCCCGATTGTTACGGAATCGACATGGCACGCCTCGATAAATTGGTAGCATTTAATGCGGCAATTGAACTGCTGAAAGATGAGGGGAAAGAAAAGTTAATTGACGATGTGTATAAAAAATGCAAAGAGCAGGAAAATTTGCCCAAAGAGGAGATGGTAAATTATGTACGCGAAATTTATAAATCGTTTTCTGCCGAGCAAATATCTGCTAAAATATCGGAGATGCTTACTCCCAACGACTGTAATGCCGAGGTTGAAATTGTATATCAATCGATTGAGAATTTGCATAAAGCATGCCCGAACGATTTGGGCGACTGGTATTTTACAGGAAATTATCCCACTCCGGGAGGGAACAGAGTTGTAAACGGGTCGTTTATAAACTTTGTTGAAGGGAGCGATAAACGAGCATATTAAAAAAAAAACGGGCAGCTAATTTTTAGCTGCCCGTTTTTTATCCTTCTTTGTGGTATCTATTCCACATCGGGGAACTCGTTTGTTTCGTTCTCTCTGTCTCTTTTAACATAGGTCTCAATATGGCGGTCTACTTTTGCCGAATAGATATCTTCTATGGTAAGAATAATCCCGGTTTCCAAAACATTTCCAAATTTTTCGTTGTTAATGGTACCAAACGTTTTCATCGACGGAGATAAATTCATATACGCATTAATTAACGGAGGTATATTTTCTTCGTATTTTCTTACGTTTTGCGTTAAAATCTTGTAATCCTCGTTGTAATTTTTCCCAACAAAAAGTTTTTCCATTTTGTCAGTATCAATATCGAATTCAACCGGTTCTTTCGGATAAACCAGATTCTCTCTGTCTCTGAAATATTTTGCAAAGAAATATTGAATTAAATTTCGTGCCTCAATATGAAAATGCATATACATGGTAATTTTACCAAACAGATATTTAATTTCGGGATGGTCGACAGTTAATGCTCCTAACCCGTCCCAAAGATTGTCGAGAGCAAACAGAGCTTTTGCACCTGCTTTGCTCGATTGGTAGGCGGGTTGAACAAACGAGCGCCCCAATTCTAATGTGTAGGGCAGGTAATTGTCGATAAATTCTTGCGAAAACTGGAACAGTCGTGATGTGGCTAAAAGCACATTTCCCTCCTTGTCGCGCGGAGCATTTGCACAAAGCAAATAACGGTAACCTCCCAGTATCTCTTTTGCGTCGGGATCCCAAACAATTAACTGTTTGTAGGGTGCTTCAGCAGTGTCGTAGTTGTCAATGTCGGTCTCTTTTCCTGTTCCACCACCTGCATCGCGAAATGTAATCTCGCGTAAACGGCCAATTTCTTGCATAACTACAGGCGAGTCGTGATAAGTTATAACATATATTTCGTTACTGCCTTTATTGGTTTTTCTTAAAAATTTATCGGGAGTCAGTTCTGCAATAATTTCCTTTTTGGGTAAAGGTGCAACAATCTCTTTCATCTTATAAATCTCTTTAATCTATTTTGATAGACCAGGTACTGTCCCGGATTAATTATATGATTTAAAATAGCTTTAACAGCTTATCTTTCATCATGCTTATTCCATTTTCCTCTCTTTTTGCGAACAATTGAATACAAAATTAAAAAAATCTAACTAAGGTTGGTTGTTTGTTCTTTTATTTTGTAGCATTATAATTTTCAGGTAACTTATAAACTTGCTCTTTTACCCAGTTTGCCCACTGCTGATGAGTTTTAGATTTGTAGAATGTAGTATATGGAATTGGTTTCCCAAAATAGATGGGAAATTTCGAATTGCTGTGTTTTACGGTTTCGTCGGGAAGGAAAAACATCTCGAGATTCCATTTTATATGAAAAAATTTACGAAAGTTTGCAGTTCGGTAAAACCGATTTGTATTTCTTCCCTGAATAAAAACAGGAATTATATCGCGTTTGTGTTTTATCGATTTTGAAATGAAATGTTTTTTCCATTCCAAATCAACAATTTTTCCTTTAATTTTTCTCGATGCCAGTCCCGAAGGAAAAAGAACAACCTGTTGGTTCGAGTCATATACTTCGAGTAGTGCTTTTGCTGCGCCTCTACTGTGGCCTCCATGTTTGTTTACCGGCACAAACATGGGACTTAAATTGGGAATATTCATTAAAATATCGTTGGTAAGGAATTTAAGTTCTCCCAGTCGTTTGTTAATCCATTTCATTAGTAGCAGTCCGTCGAAACCACCTAAAGGATGGTTGCTGGCAAAAATAAAACGTCCCTCTTTGGGTATGTTCTCGTAGCCGTAAATTTGCTCGGTAATATTAAAATCGTTAACCACTTGGTCGATAAAGTCGATTCCCATTAAATGTTCATTTCTCTCCAGTAAGTCGTTAAAAAAATCGAGTTGTAATATTTTGGTAATATATCGGTATACAAATCCGGGAATTATTTTGGCAACCCTCGGACTCTTTTCCAAAAAGATGTTTTTTAAAACGATTCGTTTAAACTTTTTTGGTGTTTTTTCTTCCACGTTATTTGGTTTTAATCAATATAAAAGGTGGTGTTTTATTCGCTCTTTTTTCCCTCTTAATTGCAATTAAGTAAAAATTGGGCAAAAACAGAAACTGAAATAAGTTTATCTCCTATTGCAAACTATTTATGAATTGGGAGAAATTTTTAACAGACTGAATTATAGAATTATCCTTTGCCGTTGGATTTATCTTCTCAAAATTCAACAGCCACAGATTCACAGATTTTTTTAAATCGAAATTCATCATTCAGAATTCGTAATTCGTAATTCGTTTTTTTGTGGACACTGTGTTATCAGATTATCCTTTGCCGTTGGATTGATCTAACGGTTATTGAATAGAGAGATGGAGCTGGACTTTAGTCCTGAATCTGAATAAGTTTATCTTCTCAAAATTCAACAGCCACAGATTCACAGATTTTTTTAATCGGAATTCGTTCATCGAAATTCAGTATTCTGCCATAGGCACACCTTCGTGGAAATTTGAAATTTTTGTTTTGCGGTGCGTGCAATGTTTTCGCTTTTTGCACCTTCTGTGGACGCACCTTTTTGCCTCGCGCATTCACAATCCCCGGGATAAATCCCGGGGCTACCAATATTTTGCAGCCCATAGATTCTCAGATTTTTAAATCGAAATTCATCATTCAGAATTCGTAATTCGATATTCGTTTTTTTATGGACACTGTGTTATCAAATTATCCTTTGCCGTTGGATTTATCCAACGGTAAACGGTTGTTCTCTTTTTCACTCCACTTTTCAGCCTTTTTCAATGCGGTATTTGAACAAGCCATAATTAGAAGCTGTTTAAAAGTTAGAGTAGATTTTCGAGAGGAATCCCGATGTACATCGAGATTGGTTTTAGTGGCAAAACAACTTCTTAGTATATTGCTGTAATTCTGCTTTCGTCAATCTTCTTGTCTGCAAAGAGGCAAAAAGAGAATTCAGAATTTATTTCTCTTCCTTTCCCGACTTATCAACGAGAAAACAGTAGTTATTAACTGTTAATATTTAATTTTCCCAACTACCCATAAGTAGCTGTCAATGAGCTTTGTACATCAACCTTCTTTCTTATTGTTTGTAGTTTTCAACATTATATTAACATCTTTTAAACAAAAATAGGTGTATGTTGGTTGTAGAATGAAGTGGAACAGAAGGGAATAGAGTGTAATTTTTTGGAATAAATTCTTACTTTTACGATTGAAAAATAAAGATTATCGGGAAATGGCTGAATTTGCAGGAACATATAGTGCTACCATCGACGACAAAGGACGTGTTGTTCTTCCGTCGGCTTTTAAAAAGGAGATGGGCGAAATGGCACTCGAACCTCTTGTAATAGAGAAGAGTTTGCACAAAGAAACACTCGATATTCATCCGAATAAATATTGGCAGGAACGTGTAAAGGCATTTAAAGCCGACCTCGACCCATTTGATGAGGACGATGATTCAATGCTTCAGTTCTTTTATCAGAATTTTGTAAAAATAACAATGGCTGCCAACGGAAGAATAAACCTGCCTGCCGGTTATTTAAAATATGCAAACCTCGAAAAAGGGGTTCAATTTATTGGCATGGGCGAATCGATTCGGTTAATAGCTGTTACAACATCGGAAAAAGAGACGATGACAAAAGCCGAATTCCTGCAAAAATTGAAAGAGAGACGTAAAAGAAAGCAGGATGCCAAATGACACAAGCTTACCACATACCGGTTTTGCCCGATGCAAGCATCGAAGGTTTAAATCTTCACAGCTCGGCCAGTGTTGTTGATGCTACGTTTGGAGGAGGAGGGCACTCCCGCTTAATACTTAAAAGTTTAGGCGATGAGGGGCGGCTTTTTGCTTTCGACCAAGATGAAGATGCGGTAGGGAACTTAATTGACGACCGCCGCCTTTTTTTTATCCGTCATAATTTCAGATACATAAAAAATTTTCTGCATTTCTTCGGTGTAACGCAGGTCGATGCGGTTTTTGCCGACTTTGGCGTTTCGTCGCACGATTTCGATGTCCCCGAACGGGGCTTCTCATTTCGTTTCGAAGGGAAACTCGATATGAGAATGAATCGCAAAGCCGAAAAAGATGCTGCCAAAGTGGTAAATAACTATTCGGAGCAGCAGTTAAAGCTGGTGTTTAAAATGTTTGGCGAGATAAAAAATGCCGGCCGGCTGGCATCGGTAATTTGCAAAAGCCGAACCGAACGGCCAATAAATACCACAACACAACTAAAAGAAATTGCTGCGGCTTGTGCTCCGCGTAATACCGAAAATAAATACCTCGCTCAGGTTTTTCAGGCACTTCGTATTGAGGTGAATGATGAAATGGAAGCATTGAGAGAGTTTCTTGATGCTTCGGGCGATTTGTTAAAACCGGGTGGTCGCTTGGTTGTGCTCACTTATCATAGTTTAGAAGACCGGCTCTGTAAAAATTTTATGAGGGCAGGGAATTTCGAAGGAAAAGTGGAGAAAGATTTTTATGGCAATGTAGTCTCTCCATTCAAATTAATAAACCGGAAAGTAATAGTTGCCGGAGCCGACGAGTTGAAAGAGAACAGCAGGTCGAGAAGTGCAAAATTAAGAGTAGCAGAAAAAATTTTATGAGGGCAGAAAAATCGACAAATAGTAAAAAATCGGGTGGTGTAAAATCATTTATCGGAGGCACAATATTAACCGACGAACGAATGACAAAACAGATGCCGTTTTTGGTGTTGCTGGTAGTAATGGGAATTGCGCTTATTGCTAACAGAAACTGGTCGGAGCGGACAATTCGCAAAATCGAAATTTTGCAGGATACACTCGACGAACTTCGTTCCGAGTCGATTACCATGTCGGCAAAATTGATGGATGCAAGTCGACCGTCGGAAGTGGCAAAAAAAGTTGAAGAGGCAAATATTGGGTTAGAAGAGCCGGTTCGCCCGCCACAAAAAATAATTATTCACGAAAAATAAGAAAGACGTGAAGATTAGAAGAACCATAATAACGCGAATTGCAATTGTTTATGCTGTACTGTTTCTGTTTGGAGCAGTTGCCGTAGGCAAAATGTTTTCGGTGCAGCAAATAAAAAACGACAGGTGGGCAAAAATAGAGGCAAACCTGAGCAAAAATACTATTCTTGTTGAACCGAACAGGGGGAATATTTGTGCCGACGACGGAAGTGTTCTTGCCACGTCGGTTCCCGGTTATTATGTGCGAATTGATTTGGCTGCCGAAGGTGTAAAACGGGTGTTTTATAACGAGAGCGACTCGCTTGCATATTATCTCTCGCATTTTTTTAAAGACAAAAGTAAGGCTCAATATATGCGGAAACTTAAAGCTGCATACAAAAATAAAAACAGAGGCTTTGTACTAACTCCCCGAAAAGTAGATTATACCGAACTTCAGAAAATAAAAAAGTTTCCTATTCTCAGGCGAGGAAGATTTGGCGGAGGTTTAATAATTGAACAGGAGAACAAAAGAATTACACCGCTGGGAATGCTGGCACAGCGTACCATTGGCGGATTAAATAAAGGGGCATACGGTGGCGTGCACGGTGCCATTGGTTATACAGGGCTCGAAGATGCTTACGAAATTTATTTGAAAGGGAAAGAGGGAGTGAGCTATAAACAAAATTTGTCGGGGCGATGGGTAACACGTACCGAAATTGAGCCCGAAGACGGTATGGACATCATTACCAACATTAACGTGAAAATGCAGGATATTGCAGAAAGTGCTCTGCTAAAACAGTTAGAAAAATCGGATGCCGACTGGGCAACTGCAATCTTAATGGAGGTGAAAACCGGTAAAATAAAAGCTATTGCAAATTTGGGAAAAGGAAAGGACAGTTATTACGAAAAAGACAATTATGCATTGGGCGCACGCGGTTGTTACGAGCCCGGATCGACGTTTAAACTTGTATCGCTGATGGTGGCTCTCGAAGACGGCTTGGTCGATACAAGCGATGTTTTCGATACCGGAAACGGACGATGGCAAAATAGCGGACGAGTGATTACCGATACTCATGGACACGGAAAACTAACGGTAAAACAGATTCTCGAAAAATCGTCGAATATTGGCGTGGCGATGGTTATTACTTCGTGCTATAAAAATCATCCGCGCGATTATGTCGACCGTGTTTACAGTTTTGGTATAAATAAGCCGTTGGGACTGGAGATAAAGGGCGAAGGAAAACCCTATTTTAAATATCCTGGCGATACCGACTGGTGGGGAACAACATTGGCAGGTATGTCGTACGGTTACGAAACTAAAATGACTCCTCTGCAAATTCTTAATTTTTACAACACCATTGCAAACAATGGTAAAATGATTAAACCTCAGCTGGTAAAAGAAATTCGCGACAACGGAGTTTTGGTGAAAAAGTATAAAACGGAAGTGCTAAACCCAATGATTGCGTCGAAAGAGACAATTGGGAAAGCACAAAAAATGGTAGAAGGTGTTTGCGAACACGGAACAGGACGTTCGTTGCAAAACAGATATTTTAAAATAGCCGGCAAAACAGGAACAGCAAGAATTGCTGTTGGAAACACAGGATACAGTAACGGAATGTATCTCGCCTCGTTTTGTGGATATTTTCCGGCCGACAATCCAAAATATTCTATGATTGTAACCTTTAATAATCCGCACAACGGATATTACGGAGCATCGGTGGCCGGCCCGGTTTTTAAGGAGATTGCCGAAAAAGTTTATGCGCTAAACGGCTTCTCGGTAAAAGAGGACGAAGCAAAGAGTAAAGATGAAATTGTTCCTCCTGTAAAAAAAGGAAAAACCGAAGATATTTTAAGAGTTGCCTACGATTTACATCTGAAAAACATACAGGGGAAACCCGGGTCGGAGATGGCTTTGGCATTGGTGCGAGACAGTGTAGTGGTGCTCGAAAGCAACAAAATAGAATCGGGGAAAATACCGAATGTAATTGGAATGGGAGCCAGCGATGCCATTTTTTTAATGGAAAATGCAGGGCTGAAAGTTAAAATAAAAGGAGTGGGTAAGGTAAAAGAGCAGTCGTTAACTGCCGGGAGCAAGTGCAAAACCGGACAAACCGTTTACCTCCGTTTAGGATAAAATAATAGAAAATGTTAGTAGCAGAATTAATAAAACATAGTGGCAGTTTACAAATCTCCGGTTCGCTCGAGAAAGAGATATCTTCCATTGAATTCGACTCGCGAAAAGTGTTGGAAGGATCTCTGTTTATAGCTCAACGGGGAGTCTCGGTCGACGGGCATAAGTTTATACCGGCAGCAATTGCAAAAGGTGCTAAAGTTGTTGTTTGCGAAGTGTTGCCACCCGAAATTCAGCAAGAGATTACATTTATAAAAGTTGCCGATTCGAATGTTGCTTTGGGAAAACTGGCAGCTGCATTTTATGGTTTCCCTTCGAAGAAACTAAAGGTGGTGGGAATTACCGGAACCAACGGAAAAACAAGTATCGCAACACTTTTGTACGATATGTTTTTAAAATTGGGTTACAAAACCGGGCTCCTTTCAACCATTTCGTACCGGGTAAACGGGCGCAAAGAGACCGCCTCGCATACCACGCCAAACGCAATAAAAATACAACAGTTACTTGCCGAAATGGTTGATGACGGCTGCGAGTTCTGTTTTATGGAGGTGAGTTCGCACGCGGTGCACCAAAACCGAATTGCAGGAATAGATTTTGCCGCCGGCGTTTTTACAAACATTACACACGACCATCTCGACTACCATAAAACGTTTGCCGAATACATAAATGCCAAAAAAAGCTTTTTCGACGGACTTCCAAAAAACGCGTTTGCCGTTACAAATGTCGACGATAAAAACGGGTTGGTAATGGTTCAAAACACCAAAGCGCAGAAAGTAACTTATTCAATCCGGTCGATGGCCGACTTTCGGTGCCGGGTTCTCGAAAATCATTTCGACGGAATGTTACTCAACCTCGACGGGCAGGAGATATGGACACGTTTTGTGGGGCGTTTTAACGCCTCAAATTTATTGGCGGTTTATGCAGTTGCAATTCAGCTAAAACAGAACAGAAACGAAGTGTTGACAGTTATTAGTAACCTGAAACCGGTACAGGGACGTTTCGAAATATTGCGCAGTATCGATGGAAAATATGCAATTGTTGACTATGCTCACACTCCCGATGCACTTAAAAATGTGCTGGCAGCAATTACCGAAATAAGAACCAATAACGAACAGGTAATTACAGTTGTTGGCGCCGGCGGCGATCGCGATAAAACCAAACGCCCCGAAATGGCCAAAGAAGCTGTGCTGGCAAGCAATAAAGTAATTCTTACTTCCGATAATCCACGAACCGAGAATCCGGCGCAAATTATAAAAGATATGGAATCCGGTGTTCCGGTACAATTTAAAAACCGTGTGGTTTCAATAGAAAACCGGCGAGAAGCAATTAAAACGGCAACATTAATTGCCAACCCCGGCGACATTATTCTGGTTGCCGGGAAAGGACACGAAAACTATCAGGATATTAACGGAGTTAAGCACCATTTCGACGACAGGGAGGTGATTAAAGAATTTTTTGGAATTGAAGATTAAAACGTATACGAATGTTCTACTATTTGTTTGATTTATTAGCAGATTTCGATATTCCCGGTGCCGGAATGTGGCAATCTATCTCGTTTCGGTCGGGCGCAACAATTATATTGTCGTTGCTTATTACCACCGTTTTCGGGAAAAAGCTCATTCGAATTTTGCAGCGCAAACAAATTGGCGAAGAGGTTCGCGATTTGGGCCTCGAAGGACAGATGCAAAAAAAAGGAACGCCAACAATGGGCGGAGTTATCATTCTTTCGGCAATTGTAATTCCCACACTTCTATTCGCAAAATTAAACAACGTATATATCTTATTAATGCTGGTAACAACCGTGTTTCTTGGGTTAATAGGCTTTGTCGACGATTATATTAAAGTTTTTAAAAAGAATAAAGAGGGGCTGGCCGGAAGATTTAAAATTCTCGGACAGGTTGGTTTGGGGATCATTGTTGTAGCCACGCTTTTTATTAACGACGATGTTTTGGTGCGTCAGAATGTAAAAGATGCCAACGGAAACGATTTAACCGAAATTGTTATCGATGCAGCAACCGGCGAACAGTCGGTGCGCATGGTTACCAAGAATGTTAAATCAACAGTTACCACAATTCCATTTGTAAAAAAGAACGAGTTTAATTACGAATGGATACCTTCCTTTTTCGGGCTGAAATATTGGTGGATGAAATGGCTGGTTTATGCTGTTGCCATTATTTTAATTATTACGGCTGTTTCTAATGCCGCCAACCTCACCGACGGGCTCGACGGGCTGGCAACCGGAACTTCGGCAATTAGCGGAGCAACACTGGCGGTTCTGGCATATGTTAGCGGTAACATTATTTATGCCGATTATCTTAACATTATGTACATCCCAAACATTGGCGAATTAACCGTTTTTATTGCTGCATTTATTGGCGCAACTGTGGGGTTTTTGTGGTATAACTCGTATCCGGCTCAGGTTTTTATGGGCGACACCGGAAGCCTCGCTCTGGGTGGAATTCTTGCCGTTTTCTCTATCATTATTAGAAAAGAAATTTTAATACCGCTGTTGGCCGGAATATTTCTTATCGAAAATTTATCGGTGGTTATTCAGGTTTCGTGGTTTAAATACACAAAACGTAAAACCGGCACAGGTCGCCGTGTATTTTTAATGAGTCCCATTCATCACCATTATCAGAAAAAAGGAATACCCGAATCGAAAATTGTAACACGGTTTTGGATTGTGGGAATTATTCTGGCAGTGTTAACAATTGTAACCTTAAAAATTAGGTAGGTTGAAAAAGCGTGTGGCAATATTAGGCGGAGGAGAAAGCGGAGTTGGAGCAGCCATTCTTGCACAAAAAAAAGGATACGAAGTTTTTCTTTCCGACCTGGGGGAGATAAAGCAGAAATACAAAAACGTTCTTTCAAATTATAAAATTGATTTTGAAGAGGAGAAGCACTCTGAAAGTAGAATTTTGAAAACCGGACTGGTAGTAAAAAGTCCCGGAATACCGGAAACAGCACCACTTGTTGTAAAGCTGAAAGAGGCTGGAATTCCTGTTGTTTCGGAGATTGAATTTGCCGGAAAATACTGTTCGGCAAAAACAATTTGCATTACCGGAAGCAACGGAAAAACAACCACTACGTTGCTGCTCTATCATATTCTGAAAAATGAAGGAATAAATGTTGGGCTGGCGGGTAATGTTGGAAAAAGTTTTGCCTGGCAGGTGGCCGAAGAAAATTTCGACCTCTATGTAATCGAGCTTAGCAGTTTTCAGTTAGACGGAATGTTCAGTTTCAGAGCCGATGTTTCGGTGCTGTTGAATATTACTCCCGACCACCTCGACCGCTATAATTACAATATGCAAAATTATATCGACTCGAAATTCAGAGTAATTCAAAATCAAACAAAAGAGGACTATTTCATCTATTGCAACGACGATGAAATTATTCAGAATGAAATAAAAAAGAGAAAAATAGAGCCTGTTTTAGTTCCATTTGGTTTAAACGAACCGGCTGCAACCGGAGCAGGAATAAAAGAGAATCGGATAATTATTAATATTAATCAAAAACAGTTCAGTATGTCTATTCTGGATTTATCATTACACGGAAAACACAACACTTACAACTCGATGGCAGCAGGCATTGCAAGTATGGTTTTCGAAATTCGCGACACCCAGCTTCGCGAAAGTCTTTCCAGCTTTACAGGTGTCGAACACCGGTTAGAACGATTTTTAAAAGTTCACGGAATTGAATTTATTAACGACTCGAAAGCTACCAACGTAAACTCTACGTGGTACGCTCTGGAGAGCGTTTTAAAACCAATTGTATGGATAGTTGGTGGCATTGACAAAGGCAACGACTACGCGATGCTAAAAGATTTGGCAAGGAAAAAGGTAAAAGCAATTGTGTGCCTCGGAAAAAGCAATGCCAAAATTCACGATGCATTCGAAGGTGTTGTTAAAAACATTGTTGATGCTGCAAGTATGGAAGAGGCTGTAAAAGCTGCCTACTATCTTGCACGAAACGGCGATACCGTTCTGCTTTCGCCGGCATGTGCCAGTTTCGACTTGTTCGAAAACTACGAAGACCGTGGTATTCAGTTTAAAAAAGAGGTGAGAAATTTATAACAGATTTCTGAAACATGAAGTGTTGCTTTTACTTTTTTAAGTGAAACACATTCAACATATTAAAAAAGGAGTAAGAAAATGAAAGCATCGATTGTGAAAATATTTAAAGGCGACCGTGTAATTTGGATGGTTCTGCTGTTCTTGTCGATTTTGTCGTTGCTTATTATTTACAGTTCAACCGGAGCTTTGGCCTATCGTGTGGCTTCGGGGAATACACTTAAATATCTTATCAGACAGCTGTTTTTTTTAGGTGTTGGCGTTGGTGTTATGTTGTTTATGGTGAATGTGTTGCCGGTAAAATTCTACTCCATAATTGCCAGTTATGCACTTTATCTTAGTATTGCACTTCTGGGTTTGGCATTTGTGTTAAAAATAGGTGGAATATCGCACGGAAGCGGGCGAACCTTGAGTTTGGGAGGCATCTCTTTTCAACCGGCCGAAATTGCTAAAATCTCGCTTATACTTTTTACAGCAAAAATACTTGGCAAAAAACAGAAAACAAAAAACGATTTAAAACTGGCTTTTAAACGCATTATTATTTTTACCATAATTGTTTGCGGATTAATATTTGTATCCGATTTCTCAACCTCAGCACTGCTTTTTGCAACAATTATGACCATGATGTTTATTGGCCGTATTCCGCTAAAATATTTACTGTCGGTGGTGGCTGTGGGTGTTGGAATGATTGTACTGATATATCTTGTTGCCGATAAGTTCCCGAATGCTCCAGCACGTGTACACACTATAAAAGGGCGAATTGACCGTTTTTGGCATGGCGACCCTAATTCGAGAAAAGGAATTACACAGGCCGATTATGCAAAGCTGGCTATCTATTCGGGCGGAATTGTAGGGAAAGGACCTGGTCATTCAGATGTAAGCAACTATATGGCAGCAGCTTACAACGATTTTATTTTTGCCATTATTGTTGAAGAGTACGGTTTGCTTGGTGGAATGTTCGTTATCTTCCTGTTTTTGGTATTTTTCTTTCGGGGGATTGTTATTGTGGGGCGCTCAACACGAACGTTCCCGGCATTTATGGTTGCCGGATTAACGCTAATACTGGTCTTTCAGGCAATGATTAATATTGGCGTTTCGAGTGGCGTTTTACCGGTTACCGGGCAACCGTTGCCCTGGATAAGTTTAGGGGGAACATCGTTGGTATTTACATCAATTGCATTTGGATGTATTTTAAGTGTAAGCTATCAAACGCAGGTAAATCGCGAGATTAAAGAGCTCCCACCGGTGCAGGTAAATGTGCCTGACGAAGATTATGAAATGGAGAAATGAGTTTAAAAAGAGTAATATTAAGTGGCGGCGGAACCGGAGGACATATTTTCCCGGCTCTGTCGATAGCAAACGAAATTCATAAGCGAAATCCCGAATGCAAGATTTTGTTTGTGGGTGCATTGGGGCGAATGGAGATGGAGAAGATTCCTGCTGCCGGATATAAAATAATCGGGTTGCCTGTAATGGGTTTTCCTCGTAAACCGAGCACCAAAATTTTTAAATTCGTTATCAATCTTATAAAAAGTGCGCGGCTGGCACGAAATATTGTAAAAGAGTTTAATCCGCAAATTGCAATTGGTGTGGGCGGGTACGCAAGTGGCCCGCTTTTACGGGCAGCGGCAAAAAATGGTGTGCCCACTTTAATTCAGGAGCAAAACTCGTATGCCGGCATTACCAATAAAATGCTCAGCAAAAAGGTAAAAACAATTTGCGTAGCATACGATAAAATGGAGCGGTTTTTCCCAAAAGAGAAAATTATTCTTACAGGAAATCCGGTACGCGAAAATTTAATTCAAAAACTAGAAAGTAAAAAAGAGGCTGCCGATTATTTCAATGTAAACGAAACCGACAAGGTAATTTTAATTATAGGAGGAAGCTTGGGTGCACGCTCCATTAATAATGCGGTGCTGAAAAATAGTGAGAAAATTGCTCAATCTGATGTGAAAGTTATTTGGCAAACCGGTGCCTACTATTTCGAGAATATTAAAAATGAATTAAAAGAGAACCAACCCGGGAATTTGCAAATTCATAAATTTATTACAAGAATGGATTTGGCATATTCCATTGCACAACTGGTAGTTTCGCGAGCCGGAGCAGGAACAATCTCGGAATTGTGTTTGGTGGGAAAACCAACAATTTTGGTTCCGTCGCCAAATGTTTCGGAAGACCACCAAACAAAAAACGCAATGGCACTGGTTGAAAAAAATGCTACCATTTTAATTCGCGATAACGAGATGCAGGAGAAACTGTTTGACATGGCATTCGAGGTAATTGGCAACAACGAACGGAGTAAAACACTGGCCGAGAATATAAAAACATTGGCCAAACCCAACGCAACAAAAACAATTGTTAACGAGGTTGAAAAACTGGTAAAAAAATGAAGAATCTTCAAAATATCGAGAATGTTTATTTCCTTGGAATTGGAGGAATAGGGATGAGCGCACTCGCCCGTTATTTTAAATTTAACGGACTGAATGTGGCCGGTTACGACCGCACTCCGTCGCCATTAACTGAAAAGTTACAGGCCGAAGGAATCGATGTTCATTTCGACGATGATATCAGAAATATTCCCACAACCTGGAACCCCGAAAAAACAATTGCCGTTTATACCCCGGCTTTACCCGATAACCACAACGAGTTGTCGTGGTTTAAAGCACAACCAATTGGGTTGTTTAAACGGGCAAAAATATTGGGATTAATAAGCAACGAAAAAAGTGGAATTGCCATTGCCGGAACACACGGAAAAACATCGGTAAGTACAATGGTTGCCAACACACTTAATAAAACCAAACACGGGTGCGGAGCATTTTTAGGCGGAATTTCTAAAAACTTTGGTAGCAATTTGCTGTTGCCAAAAAGCGAGTCGCCGTGGATTGTAGTTGAGGCCGACGAATTCGACCGCTCCTTTCATCAACTGTTTCCGCAACTTGCATTAATAACAAGTGTCGATGCCGACCACCTCGATATTTATGGCAACAAAGAGGCAATTGTTGAGTCGTTTCAAAAATTTATTTCACAAATAAAACCGGAGGGAAAACTGGTTCTGAAAAAAGGTGTGGATATTGATGCGGCGGCACACACTTCTGCCCAAATTTATAGCTATTCAATTAACGAAGATGCCGATTTTTGCACGGTAAATTTGCATCTCAATACCGGGGGTGGTTTTTATGAGTTCGACTTTAAAACGCCCGATGGAACAATTGCCGGTTGTAAAACCAATTACCCGGGGCTTATAAATGTCGAAAACGCTGTGGGGGCTGCAGCATTGGCATTTTTAGCCGGTGTTTCGGCAAACCAAATAAAAGCCGGAATGGAAGATTACAGCGGTGTGGCACGCCGTTTCGATGTACAGCTGAAAAACGAAAAAACCATCTATATCGACGATTATGCACACCACCCCGAGGAGTTGAAAGCAGTAATCTCGTCGGTAAAAGCGCTCTATAAAAACCGGAAAGTGACGGGCATTTTTCAACCCCATCTCTACTCGCGTACAAAAGATTTTGCCTCCGCATTTGCCGCAAGTCTCGATTTGCTCGACAACGCCGTTTTAATTCCACTCTATCCGGCACGCGAAGAGCCGATGGAGGGAGTCTCGTCTGAACTGATATTTAATAAAATGAAACTCCAAAATAAGTTTTTATTGAGTAAAGAACAGACTTTGCAAATGTTGCGCGAGACCCCACAAGACGTAGTGCTTACAATGGGTGCAGGCGATATAGACCGGATGGTAAAAGATATTGTTGAAATTTTAAAACAGAAAAATTAATGTTTCGGAAACTACTGAAAATAGCAGGAAGTTTAGCACTAATACTTTTTATTATTGTTACGCTTGCTTTTACTGCTCACGAAAGCAGAAATGTGGTGTGTCGCGACATTGAAATCGATTTCGATGCCAACGATGTTATTCGAGTCGATAAAGATGAGTTGATTCGAATTGTAAAAAATAGCGATAAATCGCTGTTAGGGAAAAAACTAAATAAAATTAATGCCGAAAAAATTGAAACTGATGTAGAAAAACATCCGGCAATATTTAATGCCGAGGTTTACAAAGTGATGGTAAAAGACAGCACACTTTATAAAGGGGTTTTAACCGTTCGGGTAAAACATCGTGTGCCGGTTGTTCGGGTAATGTCCGACAACGGAAGTTACTATTTAGACG
>WGCT01000283.1 GCA_015493625.1 Draconibacterium sp.
AAATGTTCAGGATACTTTTCCGATTTGGCAATAAAATCGAATGCTGCCTTATAATTACCCTTTTTATAATTATCGAAAGCAAGCATTAAATAGTTGTACTCATAAATCCGGTGAGCACTATTATCGCCTTCGTACGGGAGCACATTGCTATTCACCAAAACTTCCGCTGATTTCTCGTATTCGCCCGAAAACGATAACGCTTTGCTGTATGCAATATCGAGAATGTAGTTCTTTTTAAATCTTTTGTGGCCACTCTCAGCAATAGTTAATGCATTCTGAACTTCGTCCCGCTTCAAATAAATTTTCGACAGCTCATTATAGATTCGCCACTGGTTTTCGCCAACGGTTAACGCTCTTTTCATGTCCTGCACTCCGGCATCGGTTGTTGCGCCTTTTAGCTGTGCCCTCGAAAAATAGAAAGGTGGAAATTCCGGTTTATATCCCCAGGTAGAAAGAAGATTTAAAGCTTCGTCGTTTCGTCCTCTGTTCCACAAAATAAGCGCTGCATAATAATCGGTCTTCCACGCCTGTTTTTGTTTTGCCGCCCATTGCAAAACATCTAACGTTTCGTTCCTGTACGGGAAAACAAATTCGGGGCTGGCAGCCAAAGCTTTATCTAAATAGGCATGACTTTTTTCGAAATCGTTTCGAGCGAGCCAAGCAAGCCAATAATTTGTTGTTGGATACGAAGGTGAATTTTCAAGCACTTCCGCTGCTTCGTTGTACATTCCAATGTTGTTATAGAAAAGTCCAAGTTCGAGGTACTCCTCTTTTAACATTTCGTTTTTAAACGAATTGTTGAAAACAGTTAAACTCTTGGCTTCGCCATGTAAAAGGTATTTTTCGAAGAAGGCAAAATGGTTAAGCGGGTCTATTTTCAAAAGGTCGTTTAAAACGTTATTTGCCTTTTTATATTTCCCCAATTTTCGTAATGCAGCGGCTTCAACTTTATAACTGTTTACATTCAATTTATTGTACTGCAGCGACTTTTGAGTTCGTTCGATTGCCGTTTTATAGTTATTCTGAAGTAAACTTATTTCGGCAAGCTGCTCAAAAGCGGCGCTACGAAATTCCAGCGAGCGCACAGCCCAGCGGAATCCATCTTCGGCATCGGTTAAGTTTCCATCGCGTTTCATTAAAACTCCAAAAATAAAATTGGCACCGGGCAGGTAAGTATTTATTGCGAGTGCTTTTCTTACGTATTTATTTGCCAATTCATATTCGCCACGCCGAAAATAAATTTCGGCAACACGTTCGAGCGAGTTTGTATTTTCAGGTTCTTGTTCGATAATGGTTAGGTATTTTTCAAGTGCTTTATTATAAAACCGCCTATTCTCCAATTCAACTGCAGCAACATATAAATCGTTGAGCGAATTTTCCGCCGATTTTACCGGCCGGCTAACAATGTAATTATGGGTTGAAGCGTAAAGTTCTTCGGCACCGAGACGTATTAAAATGGTATCGGATTTCGCAATATTTTTAAACACCCTTTTAAATGTTCCGGACGCTTCCATCTCCATCTCGTTGTTGTAAATAGATTTGCCATTTACAATAACTGTCAAATCGTCGTCGATTTCGCAAATGGGAGAAAAGAGCAGTTTCATTCCTTCGGAATTAAATTTCAGATGAATTGTACCCGATTTGGAACAGCGAGTTACGCCTTCGGTTTCGTGTATGGGGAACCAGCGTTCTGTCCAGCAATCGGCATTGTAAGGGATAAAACGGGGCTGTTTAAAAGGTGTTGCCCCACTACTCTGACTATTCTGATTCGACATTCTTCCGGCCTGCACTTCCACATACTGTCCGTGTGTATCAGTTAACAGGTCTTCCCAAATTCTGCCATTTGGGGCGTGCGACCACTGAAAAATCTTTTTCCCCGGTTCGCCATAACTTGCCGACCAGTGCCCCGAGCCAAAATTCTCGTCTTCGTAAAACGATGCAAAATAGTTATCTACACTTCCCCAAATATGATTTGAGCTACTTCCTCCAATATCGCTGTTTTTATACCACGACCGGTCTATTCCATCTTCGTCAACCGGCCACGGATGACTGAGTCCGTTGTGTCCAATCCAGTAATTTCCCGGAAAATAGAAATGTAAATCTTTAGCACTTTTTACTGCTGAATTGTTCCAGTGATAATACGCCTGAAAAAACGGAGATGCGTTAAACCAGAACGTTTTTGTTTGGAAATATGAATCTTCGGGTGCCAGCGAAATATCGACACGCCACTGCAAATGAGAAGGTAAATCCATACCTCCAACCACGCAGTGTGCTGTTCCGTCTTTATCGGTAAAAGTGGTGTAGTCAACCGGAGTTGCCGTTCCCGGATGGTGACCGATTACGCCCGAGTTCCACTCGATACCCCCCGAAGTCCAGGGACCGCGCATGGCAATATCGCGGAATTTTACCACGTCGTTTTTATAGATAAAATCTTTTCCTGTTTTTTTATCAACAGCACCCCAAACTTTACCTCCCTGCTCGGGGAACAGGAAAACTTCGATGAATTCGTTCTCAAGTTTTACAACTTTCCATTTTTTCGGTTCGCCTTTAAAACTAAACCCGTCGATTCGGGAATAGGGATAAATTTCGTTTTTCAGGGCAATTATGGGAAAAGGATTGGTATCGGAAAACGGATACGTTTTTATTGTCTCTTCGTACTCGGTAACAGCACTTTTTTCTTCACACGCGACAACCGAAAGGGTTATCATTAAAAGTATTAATAGTTTAGTTTTCATAATTACTGGTTTTTAGGTTTATTATTTTACAATACCTGTCCCTTCGACAATTGTATGGTATTTATCAATTTCAGGATGATTGATTATCTCTTTTTTTCCATTTGTCCAACAAATCGTAATCGTATCGATTTTATTATGTTTTCCCAATCCAACGTGAATACGTGGGTCGTGACTGGTTAAATAACTGGTTGAGAACTGATTTATAAAAACGTGTTTTACACCATCGTACTCGACAACAACACGGGCTGCAATTGTTGAAGCCGGGCCATTTTTTCCCACCAGTTTTAATCCAATCCAGTGGTTCGAATTGTTAATTGTGTTTTTAAGGAGTACCGGTGTTGCTGTTAAATCGATGTGCGACACAACAATATCAAGTTTTCCGTCGTTGTTATAATCCCAAATTGCGGCTGCCCTGCCCGACCTTTTTGTTGCGAAATAGCTACACTTTTCAACGCCTACGTTTTTAAAATGTCCCTTTCCATCGTTCTCGAGCAGAAGCGGATGTTGCAATTTCAATATTTCAGCTGTTCCGTTAGCCGAAAGAATATCGAGGTCGCCATCGTTATCGTAGTCGAACAATGCCGCCGCCCAACTGCCACGTCCGGTAAAAGCTCCGGCTACTCCGCTTTTTTCGGTAATATCTTCGTAAACTCCGTTTCCTGTATTTCTGTACAATGCACCATATCTTAAATCGCTTACCAAAATATCAATCAGCCCGTCGCCGTCGATATCGCCAATTGTTCCTGCCATCGACCCTGTTGGTACGCCATGGCTATTTGCGGCAACGCCACTGGCAACACCAATATCGGTAAATTTTAAATTATCGTTTCTGAACAGCGAATTTAATTGATGGTCGTTACTTTGGAAAATATCGAGGTCGCCATCCTCATCGTAATCGTAAATGGTAATTCCCATACATTTCGAATCGGGGAAAAAGAGACCGTACTTTTTTGTTACATCTTTAAATGTTCCGTCGGGTTGTTGTTGGTAAAGCATGGTAGCCTGTCCTTTGTATTCCGAGGGGTGTGGCATCATGTTTGGGAAAGCGGCCGAAATATGATTTGGGTCGAAAGCGAGAAAATTACCCACCAAAACATCCATTCTGTTGTCGTTATTAAAATCCCAAAAAGCGGCATCGACACTCCATTTTAAGAACCCGTTTAGTTTATCGGGGCCGGCCAGATTCAGCTTATTCGTTATATCGGTAAATGTTCCGTCGCCGTTGTTTCGGTAAAATCGGTTTGGGCCGTAATTCATTACATACAAATCTTTATCGCCGTCGTTATCGTAATCAAAAGCTCCGGCTGCCATTCCCCAGGTAGGATCGTCGACTCCGGCAGCTTTCGAGACTTCAGTAAAAGTGCCGTCGCCGTTGTTTTTATAGAGTTTATTGCGAGTGTTGGCAAAAACTTTTCCCTCGGGCTCCGAAATTCCTTCAATATAAGTTCCGTTCAGCATATATAAATCGGGGAGATTGTCGTTGTTGTAATCGAAGATGGTAATTCCCGAGCCACTGCTTTCGAGGATATTTTCGTAAACGGTATCGCCAAACGTGTACTTAAAACCAATTCCGGCCGCTTTGGTTACATCGGTAAAAACCGGAAACTTGTTTTGCGCTGAGATGGACGCTATATTAATCAAAATGGCAATTGCCAGTGAACCAACTATTTTTCTAATCATTTCTATTTTTTGTTAAACTATAAAAATCAATCTCCCCATCCTCATTCATCTAAAATAATATCGGCGGCAATTCTCACTGCTTTTTGAACCACGGTGGTACATCGCTCTGTTGCTCCCGACTTCTGAAACCGCTTAAGATCTTCGGGATTGGTGAGGTGAAAGCACTCCCCGAATTTCTCTTTCTGAATGGCACAACACATTGTACTGCCGTAAATATTTTCAAATTTATTGCATAAATTCCCTGAAGGAATTAAGGATTTCCGGTAAGTATTCCAATCGGCAAGTTGTGTTTCTCCCCGCCCGTAGATTAGCCCGAAACACATTAATGCCCCTACAACTGCACCACAAGTTTCACCACGTTCTGCTATTCCGGTAAGTGGAGTTAATGCCTTTAAAACATCGTTGGCTTCGAGCCCAAACTGCTCTTGCAAAGCAGCAAAACTACTCTGCGCACAGTTGTACGAGATGTGCATGTATTTATCAACTTTCCGATCAAGGAGTTTTAGAACCAAATCGCGAGGCATTTTTCGGTTTACCGCTATCGACTTTTCTATTTTCGAATCAACTGCCTGCTGTTGGCTTCCTTTTGGTTCGACCGAGCATTTTGCAAAAACAAAACTACCGACAACTGCTGCCGAAAGTTTTTTAATAAAAATACGCCGTTCACGTTTGTTTTTCATTATTGATTCGTTTTCTCCTTCGAAATTAAGAGCATTCAAAGTTAAAAATAATCGTTGGTTTAAAAAGGATAAAATAAAGCAACAGAAAATTATTTATGGGCTGCTGAAAAAATAGTTTAACAGTTCAGCAAACCATCGCAAATATGGCGGTTTGGGTTAACCCTGATTATTCATAAAATTATCTTTATGCAGATACGAGGCACCGGATTCCACCGACATATCTTTATATTTCAAGGAATTAGTAACGAAGTAGATGCGTGAAGATAATTTCAAGAAATACCCAACTTTGGGTGAATGAATTCTGTTGAGACAATCGCATAAAATACTAATTATCATATTATTAGTATAGAAAGATAATACAATGGGTGAATAATCTCATCTAAGTAAATTGATAATTGTATG
>WGCT01000284.1 GCA_015493625.1 Draconibacterium sp.
CTGTACAATGTCGAGTGGTTTATAATAACTCATTGAAGTTTCGGTAGCAAAAGGATTTTTTGAAACAGAAATGTAGTATTTATAGGTACGCGAAAGTGCGCTAAAACGGGCATGCAACTCGCCATTAACGCTCCATATTTTCTGAACGGCAATATCGGCCGGCAAAAAACTGTTTAATTTATACACAAGCTTTTCCGTATCAAATTCAGCCTTATTAACATTAAAATGGAGGACAAAAAACGAAGCGTGTACGCCGGTGTCTGTTCGCCCCGCTCCCACCACTGCAATTTTTTCGCGCAAAATTGTTGTTAACGCCGTTTCAAAAACCTCCTGCACCGAAATGGCGTTGGGCTGAACCTGCCAACCATGATAGTGAGTTCCTTTGTAACTGCATTGTAAAAAGTAACGCCGTGTCATTTTAAAAAAAATTTAGGCTAAAAGTAGTTGAAAAATCTTAAACAAAGGTGATATTTGCAACGTGCAACAGAAAATTCAATATCGATGAGACTAAAAAAACTATTACCGGAATTGGCTTTGGGATTAATTGATGCCCGATACGATACAGAAAACAATGAGATTCAAACAGTTTCAGTTCCGAAAATAAAATCGGGTGCCGACCTGTTTGTAATTGCCCCCGAAGGTTCAGGGAAATCGACAGCAATTGTTATCGGCATCATTCAACAACTGCAAAAAGCATTCGAGGAAGCTCCACGTGCTGTTGTAATTGCCGACACCAAAGAGAAAGCATTTAAATTGGAAGAGCAATTTAAACTGCTTGGCACGCATACCAACTTACGAACATTTACTGTTTTCGATAAAGGGTTAATTCAGTACCAAAAAGATATGATTTACGAAGGACTGGATATTTTAATAGGAACACCAAAACGGATACAGGAACTTTTAAGCACCACCGGAATACCAACCTCGCAGCTTAAAATTTTAGCAGTCGACGATGCCGAAACGCTCTACCCAAAAAATATTCATACATTAATATACCGCTTTGCCGACCGCACAAAAAAACTTCAGTTTTTAATTTTTGCAAACCGGTGGCACGAAAAATTTGATGACCTTTCGGAACGGATAATGAAAAACCCGACAATTATTAACGTCGATTAAAGAACAATCAGAGTTATAAATCTTCTCCGGTTTGGGAAAAAACACAAAGAGTTTTTTTCCTGTTTTATTTGATACTCCGTTTAAACCTCAATTAATACAATTTGTATATCCATAACATTTGTACCTGTTGGTCCGGTAATGAGTAGCGAATTAATTTTTTTAAAAAAATTGTACGAGTCGTTTTTATTGAGATAATCGGCAGCGTTCATTCCATTCGCCTCAGCAATACGAATTGTTTCTCCGTTACAAATGGCACCTGCAGCATCGGTAGGGCCATCGTTACCATCTGTTCCACCACTAAGAATTGTAATTCCTTTCGCACCGTTCAATGCCATTGCCGCAGCCAATACAAGTTCCTGATTTCTTCCTCCATCTCCGTCTCCTTTAATGGTAACAGTAGTTTCGCCGCCATAAAGAAACCCATATTTTACGCCTTTTACAGCCTGTGTTTTGGCAAACGCTATTGCATCTTCCGCAATTTTTCTCCCAACTATTTTTGCCTCTCCCACATGAGCCGAATTTACTATTGTCGTTTTATAGCCCCAATTTTCAGCTTCAATTTTAATTTTATTTAATGCCATTAAATTATTACCAATTACAATGTTATTGCTTTGATTTTTACAAATTGGGTGGCCTGTTGCTCGCTTATTTTCCTGAATTTGTGCCCTGAGATATGCAATTACCGATTTTGGAAAAGTTGCTTGAAGATTATAGTTCTCAACAATTTTCCAACATGCTTTAAAATCTCTTTTAACAGGCACAGTAATTCCCGAGCCAATAATATCTAATTTATTGCCAACAACATCAGAAACCAACAATGTAATTATTTTTGCCGGGCATATTGCGTTCAATAATCCGCCCCCCTTTAGTTTCGACAAATGGCGACGTACAAAATTAATTTCGCCAATTCGGGCTCCCGATTTTAAAAGCTCTTTTGTAACTTCTGTTTTTTCGGCAAGAGTAATACCATCGACAGGAAGCGGCAACAGAGCCGATGCTCCTCCCGAAAGCAGGTTGATAATTAAATCGGATTTGCCTGCTTTTTTACACAACTCAAGAATTGCCTGCGAAGCTTTTATTCCGTTTGCATCGGGGACAGGATGTGCAGCTTCAAGTAACCTTATCTTTTGCAACTCAGCCGTAAATCCATACTTTGTAACAACAACTCCGGCAGTAATTTTATCTCCTAAAACCTCCTCAATTTTTTGTGCCATTAGAGCAGAGGCTTTTCCGGCTCCAATAACAAAAATGTGGTCGACTCCTGTTAAGTCGAAAACAACTTGTGAATGCCCTGTTTCTTTTATTGAAAGCGTAGCATTTTTATAAACCACACTCTTTTCAATTAATTTATCAGGCTTCACAGCATTAATTCCAATAGTAAACAAGCTTATTATTTTCGATTCTATTGAATGCATAAAACTATTTTTTTTACCCCAGAAATATACTAAATCCAGATAGATTTTTGGGAATTGAGCAAAGCGAAATCACGAATGCGCAGCTTTATGAGTAATTTAGGCGAAGTTGTTTTATACTCAAACCAAATAGCTTTCCTGCCAATTCATTGATATAATAGAGAATACATTATGTTCAATTTTATCCCACTTGTCTTTTTCTGGCTAAAAATGGCAAACAATTATTTTTCAATAAATTGGGAAAAAACCTAATTATTTTATGCAAGGTTGAGTTAAAATAGTTTTGCGTAGCATTTGTTATGGTAAAATATTTTAACGATAAGATCTGTCTCTTATACACATC
>WGCT01000285.1 GCA_015493625.1 Draconibacterium sp.
ATTATGGGAGGCCCGCAATCGATTGACGAATCGCAGGAGCAGTACCCCTATTTTGATGCAAAGGCGGAGATTGCTTTTACAAAAAATGCAATTGAAAGTGGGAAGCGTGTTTTGGGAGTCTGTTTGGGAGCACAACTAATTGGCGAAGCTTTTGGAGCAAAAACGGAGAAAAGCCCCGATAAAGAGATTGGTTTTTTTGAGCTTGAATTAACCGAAGCAGCTAAAAATGATCCTGTTTTTTCGACCTTCCCCGATACGTTTTTTGTGGGGCACTGGCACGGAAATATGCCGGGTTTAACCGATGGTTGCGAAGTGCTGGCAACCAGCAAAGGTTGTGCGCGGCAGGTAATAAAATACTCGCCGAAAGTTTATGCTTTTCAGTGCCATTTTGAGTTTACGCCCGAAGCAATTGATGGGATGATTTTAAACAATGCCCACGAGTTGGAAGAGTTTAAAGGACTGCCTTTTGTTGAAGATGCCGGGACGCTGCGAAGTCACAATTTTAGCGAAATGAATGGTTATTTATTCCGGTTTTTAGATTGGGTAAAAAGTGAAGTTGAGTAGTGAGTGTACTCTAAAATTAGTAAGGTTCCACTTTTGAACGGAACTGGCTCACTTTATAATTTGGGTTGGTTCAATATTAAACATAATTTCTATAGACATTTAAACTTTTTGGTTGCCGGGTAGGGTGATGCTATGATGTTACTTTTGCCCTATCGGGCAGATTTTACTTTTTGGCTTAGCCCAAAAAGTAAACAAAAAGCCCAAGGCTGCGTTCGCTTCACTCGGAAAAGCTACGCTATAACGACTAAAATTACTGAACTCGTCGTACCTCCTCAAACAACAGTAATTTTTTTAACGTCGTTATCACTTGTTTTCCGGCTCACCGACCGAGGCCGTCGCTGCGAACTGGATTTGGGTTAAATCAAAGAGTATGACCTCCGGCAGGGAAAAACCGATTTATTAGATTTTATCTCCCCTAATTATAACAAAAAAGAACCGTTCCTTTAAAAAGAAACGGTTCTTTTTTTGTTTGGCAAATGGTGAAAACGATTATTTTTTCTTACCGTTTACGATAAAGAAATAGATTAGAAAACCGAGCGAAACCGATATTAAAACAATGCCAATAGGAAGAACTGCATTGCGGTAATATTGGTCGATTAAATCGGTTTTGCCCTTAAGGATTTCTATTATTACAAACCCAATTCCGCTCATAAATGCAACCAGCCCCCATTTTAACGATGGGTATCTGTTTGTTTCGTCGGAATCCGGCTTTGGGCGTTCCAGAATTCCAACTTTATCGTACTGCTCGGCTTTAATTAGTTTGCGACGAAGCTAGTGGTCGGAGATAAGTTTGATAGTTTGATAGATTGCGAAAAATATTATCGCAGTAATAAGAATTTCATTCATAATAAATTGTTTAATATTTGATTTCTGAACGTTTGACTGCGCCAGTTTAGAAAATGTTGCAGGCCGGCGTGTTTTTTTTGTTTTGGTAACTTTTTGAGTGCGCCATCGGTACTTGTTTTGTGTTGCGCTTGCAGGTTGCGCTCAGGCAGTGATTGCAGTGGTAGCTTGTAGCGGGCAACGACCATTTTTTGTTAAGCGGTGGCGGCTGACGTAGGAAGCCCCCGCACGCTTATCCAAAAAAGGGAGTTGACAAAACAACTACGAACGGAAAGCACGGCCGCCTGCCAAAAAAATATTAGATTGTTGTAATATTTTTATATTCGTACAAAGAGTTACTGTTTTATCAGTTTTTTTATGGCAATGCCGCTTTTGGTAGAAATTTTTACAAAATAGACCCCTTCGGTTAAATTTCGGAGATTAACAGAATTTACGTTTGTGGTAACCTGCTTAACCATTTCTCCGGTTACCGAATAGAATGCGACTTTTGAAATTGGGATGGCGGATTTAATATAGAGAATGCCCGATACCGGGTTTGGATAAATTGATATGTTGTAAACGGATTCTTGGTTAATACCGCTGGCTGCACTGCAATCGATGGAGTAAGAGGCCGATGTCTCTTTTTGCCAGCCCGCAGGAATATTATCGAGTTGGGTTTGGCTAACCTGAATACAATTTAGAGGGCAACTTCTTAAATCGAGAGTTGCCAAATTTTGGTTGCCCGAAATGTCGAGCGAGTCGAGCTTGCTGTTGTTTGCAATAAATGTCTCTAAATTTGGTACATAAGAAAGATTAAATGTGGTGATATTTGTTCCCGAAATATTGATATACAATAAATTGTCGTTGGTTGTATCTTGCGAACTAATTAGCGATGCTTCTTTTACAATATCTTCGTCGATTACCAGCAGGGTCTCGATTGGGTTTCCGGAAATATCTAAATAGACCAGATTCGGATTATTTGTAAGATCGAGATAAGTGAGTTGATTGTCGGTTAAAATTAATGTGTCTAAAGCGGTAAAGTCGGCAATTCCTGTCAGGTCGGTTATATCGAGACCCGAGAGGTCTAACGTTGTAATCGATGCAATTTCGTTTGTTAAAACCGAACCCCCAACGTTTTGATTTGAAATAATTCCCAAATCGATTAAAGCCTGTTCGAAGTTGGCATCGTTAAGAGTTGTTGCCTGCGTGCAGTCGTCGGAATAATTAACGGCATCATCTTTTTGCCAATTGTTGTAGGGGGCCACTCCATTATTTGCATCGGCAGGACTATCGACTTGTATGCAAAACAGATTGGGATTATTTTGTGCTTTAAAACTGAATAGAAGTAAATTGCTCCCATTTTTGACATTTAAACTTGTAAACAGATTGTTGTTGCATAGCAGCGCTTTTAATGCACTGTTTCCACTTACATCTAAATCGGGAAGCTGATTGTCAAAACACCATATTGTCTCTAAAGCTGCTAATCCGGAGACGTTAAAATGGGTAAGCAGATTGTTGTTGCAATACACTGTTTTTAATAAAGTGTTTGCTGTTAAATCGATTGTGGTTAGTTGGTTCGAGAGGCAGTAAAGTTCTGTTAAACCGGTGTTTAATGTTACATCTAATTCGCTTAACTGGTTTTTGCCGCACGATAAATATTCTAACTGGGTGTTGTTGCTAACATCGAGCCTTGGAAGTATATTCGAGGCACAACGTAGATTACGCAAAGCTGTGTTGCTGCTTATATTTAATACATTCATCGAGTTTGCATCGCAGTTCAAACTCAGCAATTCGGTATTATTTGTTAAATTGATTTGGGTAATATGATTACGTTTAAACTCCAGCATTTTTAATGCTGTGTTTTTGCTTACATCGAGGTAGCTAAGTTGGTTAAAACCCAGCACCAGCGTATCTAATGCTGTATTATTGCTTACATCGATAGTGGTAATTGAATTGTTGAATACCGAAAGAAATTGGAGCGGGATATTCATACTTATATCTATACTTGTAAGTTGATTGTTTTGAACGAGCAGCTTTAACAAGTCGGAGAAGTGCTCTATTCCTGTGAGGTCGCTAATGTTTTTATTGTCGAGATCGAGAAAAGTTACCCCTGCAACATCGGTTTTTGGAAGGCTGTCGTTTAGCGTACCATCGCTGTCGATTCCGAGATCGATAAGTGCCTGTTCAAAATTATCGTTGGGGATATAAAAGTTGAGGGCTGCCGAGCAATCATTCGAATAACTTGCCGTTTCGTCTTTCTTCCAAAGTTTATACGAATCCACTCCTGCATTTGCTGCCGCTTCATTATCCACCTGAATACAGGTGAGGTCGGGGTTGTTTGAAACATCGAAAAGAGAAAGTATTTCATTATTCCCGTTTCGTACATTAACGTGTGTCAGCTGGTTATCCGAGCAGTAAAGAGTTATTAATGCGCTGTTTTGGCTTACATCTAATTTGCTTATCTGATTGGTATTGCACTTTAAATTCTCTAATGCTATATTGTTGCTCACATCTATTTCGGAAATCTGATTATCAGTGATATTT
>WGCT01000286.1 GCA_015493625.1 Draconibacterium sp.
ATATTTTACCATAACAAATGCTACGCAAAAATATTTTAACTCAACCTTGCACAAAATAATTAAATTCAATTAAACGGCATTATAAAGTCAAATTGAATTGGTATAAAACTTTAAATCAAATGAGAATCAAGTTATTTTTTCTACTGTCAATCTTTTTTCTGGGGTTAAGTTGTTCGCAAAATAAACAACTTTGTTTAGTAGGAAACGGAACAACAAACTACGAGATTGTGGTTCCTGTAAAAGCCGACTCAACAATTACAAAAGCGGCTGCCGAACTTCAAAAATATATTGAACAGATGACAACTGTTCGACTTTCGGTAGTCTCTAAAAGCAATTCAAAAAAAGGGAAAAGCAAAATTTATGTTGGATTAGAAGCGAGCAATTTAGAATCGCCACACACAGTATCGATTTATAACGAAGGCAAAAACCTGATAATTACCGGCGGTAATTCGAAAAGCGTTTTAAATGCTGTATTTATTTTTCTCGAAAACTATTTGGGCTGTAAATGGTACACCCCTGCGGTTGAAAAAATTCCACAGGTAAAAATAATTTCAATTCATACTCCGTTGAATTTTACTTATACACCGGCAATTACAACCCGTACTGTACACTCGCGATTATTTTACGACAACCCCGATTTTGCCGACAAATTAAAAGTAACACACAATGCATTCCCGGGTTATGTTCCCGCTGCTCGCGTACATACTTTTCACCGTTTTGTTCCCGAGAAAGTTTACTTTAAAACGCACCCCGAATATTTTGCTTTAATAAACGGGAAACGGGTTGCAACCCAACTCTGTTTAACAAACAGCAACAATGTACTTAAAATTGTAACCGACTCGGTTAAAGCATATTTTAACCGCTACCCCAATGCAAATGTTATTTCGGTTAGCCAGAACGATAATACACAACATTGCCAGTGCGATGCTTGTAAAAAAATTGACCGCGAAGAGGGGGCGGCAAGTGGAACAATGATTCGGTTTGTAAACAAAGTAGCAAAAAATTTCCCCGACAAACAGATTTCTACACTGGCTTACCAATACACACGGAAACCGTGTAAAACAAAACCTGCCGGCAATGTTCTTATTACGCTCTGCTCTATTGAGTGCGACCGCAGTGCACCCATCGAACAAAAATGCACCGACTTTGCTGCCGATTTAGTTGGCTGGAAAGCAAAAACCGATAATATTAGAATTTGGGATTACACCACACAGTTTACCAATTTTCTGGCACCGTTTCCGAACATCAGAACGTTGCAACCCAACATCCGATTTTTTCGCGATAATCACGCAACCTGGATTTTCGAACAACATAGCAATCAGCCCAGCGAGCTGTTTGAGTTGCGTTCGTACCTTACTGCAAAACTGTTGTGGAATCCTGATTTAAATTCTGAAGAGATTATTACCGACTTTACAAACGGATACTATGAGGATGCCGGTGTGTTTATTAAAAAATACATCGATTTAATTCATTCTGAAATTGGAAAAGATAGCGGATTTTTTCTCTTTTTATATGGCGATCCCGCGCAGGCATTTAACTCGTTTCTCCGTCCCGAACTGCTCGAAAAGTACAACGCTTTTTTTAACGATGCAGAAAAAGCAGTTGCCAATAAACCCGCCGTTTTGCAACGGGTAAAAGTTGCCCGCATCAGCACCGATTATGCAATGTTGGAAATGGCTCGCAACGGAATGTCGCCAAAATTCAAACTGCTTGAAAACGGGAAAGTTTCTGCAGACGTAAAAAAATGGTTAACCCGATTTAAGAACAGTTGCGAAAGTGCAAATATTACACTAATGAACGAAATGGGTTACACCGTAAAAGAGTATCTCGATTTATATAACGAAACGATAAAAAAAGCAGCTATGCCAAATGTAGCACGAGGGAAAAAAGTTATACTTCACACAAAACCTAAAAAATATGCCGGCGAAAATCCGCAAGCGCTAACCGACGGCGCACTGGGAGGAAGTAATTTTTATGCTAACTGGTTGGGGTTCGAAGGAAATAATCTCGATGCCGTTATCGATCTCGGAGAAACAATTTCAATTCGTTTTATTTCGTCAGCTTTTTTGCAGGTTACCAACCATATTGTTTTTTTTCCCGAACGCGTAAGTTACTACTATTCAACTGACAATAAAAAGTTCAAAAAAATAAAAACAGTAATAAATCTCACACCTCTATCTAAAACAAGTAAGAAAAACGATGTAAAAAATTTCGAGTTGTATTTTACTCCGGTAAAAGCCCGTTATATAAAAATAGTTGCTAAAAACATTGGCATAGCACCGGCCTGGCACAATGCTGCCGGGTTGCCTGCCTGGATTTTTATTGATGAGGTAATTGTAAATTAATAATCTAAAGCCACATTGCTTCTCTCGAGAACATAAATAGATTGAGTATATTTGCAATAACAAGACAAAAGAAAATGATAACAATTTTAAAAAGAGTTCCCAAAAGTATATTCCTGTTAATAAGCATTGTCAGTTTCGTGTTTATTCTGCCTCTGCTTAAATATCCGCGATTAACCGACTTGTTTAATGCAATTGCTTATTCGTTTATGTTGCTTTCTGTTTTTTCCATTATCGATAGGAAAACCCGCTTTTTAAGATATATGGTTGTTGCTGCATTTTTTCTTATCTGGCTGATGTATTTCTCGAGTTCGAGAGCAAGCAACTACGTTGCATTTCTTTTTTCGGTTGTGGTATTTACCATTACAACCGTAGTTATGGTTATGCAAATTGTGTCGAGTAAAACGGTTACCGGAAAAGTAATTGTTGAAACCATTTGCGGTTATTTACTTATTGGGGTAATATTTGGGTTTCTCAATTCAGTTTTGCTTTGGATAAACCCCGGCTCAATTGGAATAGACAGCCCTAAAACGATGGCTGATATTATGTATTACAGTTTTATTACCGTAACAACAATTGGTTTTGGCGATATTTCCCCCGTTTCGTCGGGAGCAAAATCACTTAGTATTCTTTTCGGAATAATCTCGCAACTATACCTTACAATTATTATGGCTCTTATTATTGGTAAGTTTTTAAATAGTAAAAGAGCGTAAGTTACAGAGAGAGGATTTGAATGAGAACAACTAAAAAAGAATCGAATGAGTTTTTACTATCCGAACTTCGAAACGGAGAGGAAAGAGCATTCGATTTTATTTTTAGGAAATATTATAAATCATTATGTGTTCAGGCAAATTTATATGTGAACGATTTTGACAAAGCACAAAGTTTGGTTCAAGAATGTTTCGTATATTTTTGGGAGAACAAAAACAGAATTAAAAAAATAGAAATACTTCCGGCATATCTCACAACCACTGTTCGAAACAGATGTATCGATTATTTGAGAAAGCGTAAAC
>WGCT01000287.1 GCA_015493625.1 Draconibacterium sp.
ACATTTTAAGTATTATACAAAGTAACTAAACAATTAAAGATGACAAATGAAAGGTTATTGACCAAGTCCATCTATATTGAAAAGAGCTTGAAATCGATAGCTTACTAAAAAAAATAGCCATAAAAAAACAAATGCCCCCGCAAGGCACACTTTTTGTTAAATTGCCGAAGACAAAAAATATACCCATAACTTTTTGTACTTTGCAATCTTTAACTCGTATCTTGCAACATGCAGCCGGTAAAAACAAAAAAAGCATTCTCCTCCTTCTCCGTAATTGTAGTGTTTTTGGCACTAATGATTATCGGTATTGCTTTTATTCCCATGCTCGATATTCGGTTTAAACCAAGCTGTAACCTGCCACAATTAACGGTTCAGTTTAGCTGGGCAAACGCATCGCCAAAAGTTATTGAGCAGGAGACTGCAAAAATTGAAGGGGTGTTGGGGAAAATCAGCCGTATAGAATCCATCGAGTCAACATCGGCGGTAGGCAGTGGCAGGGTTACATTAAAATTCGACAAAAGCGTTGACCTCAACCAAAAGCGTTACGAAGTTTCTACGCTAATCAGGCAACTGCGCAGCAACCTGCCTGCCAACATGAGCTACCCCGAAATTACCACCAACACCGAGCGCGACGAAGAGCAGGTTTCGTTAATGGTGCTAACTCTCAACGCCAACTCATCTACCCACTACATAAAAAACATTGCCGAAAAGCAGGTAATCCCCGAACTCCTGAAAATTGATGGCATTGCCGATATTTCGCTTTTTGGTGTCACGCCCAACCAGTGGGAAGTGTGTTACAACCCCGATTTAATGGAAAACTTCGGAATAACTCCCGCCGAAATAAGTGCGGTAATAAACCGGCTGGGAACAAAAATGTTCCTGGGCAACCAAAACGAACGGGGCAACACGTCGGTTCCTGTTTTGGCAACCACAAAATTTATAGCGCCTGCAAAGTGGGGCAACCTCGCCATCTCAAATAAAAACGGCAGGGTAGTAAAACTCTCCGATGTTGCCACCATAAAACTAAAAGAGAAACCGCCCACATCGTACTACCGCATTAACGGTAAAAACACCATTAACCTTGTTGTTTATGCCACACAGGGCGAAAACCAGATAAAGCTTGCCAATAAAATCCATGCACAACTTGCCGAAATTCAAAAGCAACTTCCCCCCGGTTACCGTGTGCGCGTGGCATCCGACAGTACCGAGTTTATAAAAAACGAACTCCAAAAAATAGGTCTGCGTACCCTTTTTTCACTAATTATTCTGCTACTTTTTGTGTTGGTGGCCAGCCGCTCGTTCCGCATTCTCGGGGTGCTTGCACTCTCGCTCGCTGCCAACCTGCTAATTGCCGCCGTGTTTTATTACCTTTTTAAAGTCGAAATCCATATCTATTCGCTTGCCGGAATTACCGTGTCGTTTGGTATAATAATCGACAACAGCATAATTATGGTCAGCCACCTGCAACGTCAAAAAGGGCTGCGGGTTTTTATCTCGCTGCTGGCGGCAACATTAACTACGCTGGGTGCGCTTTCGGTCGTGTTTTTTCTGAAAGAGAATCAGAAAGTTTTGCTTGTAGATTTTACTTATGTAATGCTAATTAACCTTACCGTTTCGTTACTGGTGGCACTGTTTCTTGTTCCGGCGTTAATGGAGAATATTTATCATAAAAAACCGAACCCTGCGTCGCGGAGGTTGCGGAAACGTATCGTAAAAACCAACCGGTTCTATTCCGCTTTTATCCGTTTCGAGAAAAAGTTTAAATGGGCATTTTTTATACTTGCTATTTTGGGTTTCGGGCTTCCTGTTTCCATGCTCCCCGACGAGATTGAAACCGAAACTCAGTTTGCAAAAATATACAATAAAACTTTGGGTGCCGAAACGTTTAAATCGGACATAAAACCCGTTTTAGAGAAAGTGCTGGGCGGTTCGTTACGGCTATTTTCGGAGCATGTTTTTGAAGGTAGTTTTTATGCCGACCCCGGAAAGACAATTCTTTACGTGCGTGGTAGAATGCCCGAGGGCTGTACCATCCATCAGCTAAACGAGTCGGTGCGTAAAATGGAGCAGTACATCAGTCAGTTTCCCGAAGTGGCACAGTTCGAAACACGGGTAATGGGCTATAAAAGCTCGTCGATTGTTATAAAATTTACCGATGATGCTGAAAAATCGGCGTTCCCGTTTTTACTAAAAAGTAGGGTGGAAGCAAAAGCCATCTCGCTGGGAGGAATGGACTGGGGAATTTACGGTGTAGGTAAAGGTTTTTCGAATGCGTTGAACATGGATTATAAAAACAGCCATATTTTACTCACCGGTTACAACCTCGACCAGCTTTATAAATATGCCGAACAGTTGGAACAAACGCTTATTGAAAATGGCAAAGGACGAGTTGGAAAAACAGAGATTACCAGTTCAAACAATTGGCGGTCGAACACCCGCTACGAATATAATTTGCAGGTAGATAAAAATCGGCTCGCCGAAGAAAACCTGCGCTATTCAGACTATACAAATTCGCTATTTACTCAGCTTTACTGGCGCAACCTCAGCTCGTTTTACAACCAAACCGAGTTGCAGCCTGTTGTTTTGGTTTCGTCGAAAAACAACAAATACAACAAATGGGACTTTTATAACCTGCCGGTTGACACCGAAAAAGGGCAAAAGAAACTGTCGCAGGCAGGGAAAATTGAAAAACAACTGACCGGTAAAATTATCTATAAAAAAAATCAGGTGTACTATTTATACCTGAACTATAACTTTATTGGCCCCGGTCCGCTGGCAAAAATGGTGCAGGAGCGCGAAATAAAAGCAATAAACGAAGTGCTGCCGCTGGGGTACAAAGCCGAGAAACCAACCTCGTACTGGTACTGGAACAGAAAAGACAAAAAACAATATTTTCTATTATTGCTGATTATTGTGATTATCTATTTTATTACGGCAATTCTGTTCGAGTCGCTGTTAAAACCGCTGGCAGTAATTAGTCTGATTCCTATTTCGTTTGTTGGTGTATTTCTTACCTTTTATCTCTTCGATTTTAATTTCGACCAGGGAGGATTCGCCTCGTTTATACTATTAAGCGGACTGGTTGTAAATGCCGCAATTTATATTATCAACGACTTTAACAACCTGGTTCACCGAATGCAAAAACCGGTTTCAGTAAAAACGTATTTGAAAGCATTTAACCAGAAAATTGTTGCCATTACGCTAACCATCCTCTCCACTGTTCTCGGGCTAATCCCGTTTGTTTGGGGCGGTCAGCAAGAGGTCTTCTGGTTTGCTTTTGCCGTGGGTGCAATGGGCGGGCTTATTTTTTCGATGGTGGCGATTGTTCTGTTTTTACCCCTGTTTATTCGGTTAAAATAGATTATACCAACCTTATAGCTGTCTCTTATA
>WGCT01000288.1 GCA_015493625.1 Draconibacterium sp.
AAAAAAAACTGGAAGTCGGCAGCCTGAAGGTTGAAGCAAAATAATGCTTTATTCCCCAAACTCCAATCCTTTTTTTAAACGGTTAATAAATTATTTTTCAGTCTTCCAACTTCCGACTACTAACTTCGGCCTTCCGACTTCTATTTTACGTTAAACTTTTCTACAAAAATATTGTTCCATTTCAATAAACAGTTACTTTTATTCAGTTTTGTATAAAAATAAAATTAATGGGACGAATTATTATAAAAACTCCGGAACAGATTGAGGGCATCAGAAAAAGCAGCAGGTTGGCTGCCGAAACGCTCGATTTTGCTGAGCAGTTTGTTGAAGCGGGTGTTACAACCGAATTTATCGACGATAAAATAGAGGAGTTTATTATTGCCCACGGTGCTATACCAGCGCCAAAAGGTTATCACGGTTTTCCAAAAGCAAGCTGTATTTCTCCCAATAACGTTATTTGCCACGGTATTCCATCGAAAGAGACCATTTTAAAAGATGGCGATATTGTAAATATCGATGTTACCACAATTTTAAACGGTTATTATGGCGACACATCGCGAATGTATACTGTTGGCGAAATTTCCGATGCTGCCGAAAAACTTATCGACACTACTTTTCATTGCCTCGATTTGGGAATTGAACAGGTAAAACCGGGGAACCGGTTTGGAAATATTGGGTTTGTAATAAACCGTTATGCAAAAGCAAAAGGATATTCGGTGGTTTACGAATTTTGCGGGCACGGCGTTGGAATCGATTTTCACGAAGAGCCGCAAGTCGACCACGCTTCGCGCCGAAATACCGGCCCAAAAATGAAACCGGGGATGATTTTTACCATCGAACCAATGATTAATCAGGGGCGTCCCAAAGCCAATGTCGACGAAATGGATGGCTGGACGGCACGCACCACCGACAATAAACTCTCAGCTCAATTCGAGCACACTATTTTGGTTACCGAAACGGGCTACGAAGTTCTTACCGACATTCATAACGAATATCCGAGAACATAAATAAAAGCTGTTTTTAGTACCGAAACTAAATGTAATTTAAGTTGAATTATTTACAATCTTTACAAGCGTTGTAAATTCCGTCGAACATCTCTTTTACATCGGTAGCGGCAACTGCCGAGTAGGCAACGCGAAGTACATTTCCCAAACTAATTAACCCGATGCTGTATTTTTCAATTAACACTTTACGCACTTCCTCGCCATTTAATCCGTCGGCAAGTTTTATGCACATAAAGTAACCCGAGTTGTAGGGTAGTGCAGTAAAATACGACTTGTATTTTTCCTCTTTTAATGTCTCTTTCACTGCGTCGTAACGCGCTTTCATTATGTCGTATTTTGCCTCTTTTTGTTTGGCATATTCCGGGCTGCTAAATGCTTCGAGCAACAACGATTGTGAGATATTTGCTGAGTTTGAAATGTTTCCGCGAATGGCTCCGGCAGTTTTTGCCTCAAGCGCACCGTACAGTTCAGCATCGCCGCCTTTTATTCCGTAGGTAATAAATCCAACCCGAAATCCCCATACATAATCTTCTTTTGTTGCTCCGTCGATTTTTATGGCCAACACATTTTCGTGAAGTTCACAAAGCTCTGTAAAAATGCTTTCGCGGGCAATTCCCTCTTCGTAAACCAGCCCAAAATAGGCATCGTCGGTTATGGTAACAATTTTATTTCCTTTTTCGGCGGCAGCTTTTACAATGGCAACTATATCACTTTGTTCGGCATCGGTGGGCGTGTACCCCGACGGATTATTCGGAAAATTCAGAATCACCACTTTTTTCCCAATTCCGCCTTCATTTAATTTTGCTTCAAAAGCGTCTAAATCGAAACCACCGTTTTTGAAAAGATTAAATTTCACCAGTTGTGCCTCGTATGCATTTGCAAGTGTTAAGTTGTAATTTCCCCAAAAAAGATCGGGAACAATTACTTCGTCACCGGCATCGAGAAACAGATAACCGGCCATACTAATTCCGTGGGTTAGCGCATTGGTAACAACCGGCAGACTCAGTTCAACATTGTTTAACGACGGGTTTTTTTCGTAAATCATTGTCTTCCACTTGGCACGAATATCGGGGCGTCCAAAACTTGGTGCATACGGAAATACCCGCGAAGGATCCATATTAATTATCGATGCAATCGACTCTAAACGCATTGGTGTTCCGTCGTCTTCTATTGCTGCGCCAATTGTAGCATTAATTTTTGTCCCTTTTGCCTCTGCTGTCTGTCCTAAAATTCCTTTCTTCGGAAAGAAAATCTCTTTACCTCTTTCTGATAAAAGTTCAAAAACCTGATTGCTTTTCCCCTGAATGGTTGCATTGAGTGCTTCAGCCTGTGGATTCATATCTCTATCTTTTAATTTAACTAATTGTTATAAATTGGTGCGCAAGATAGGAAAATTGTATATGAAAAAGGCATACTCGCTGGCAATTTGAGTATTTTCTTGACAATTATACAACAAATTTAATTTTGGGCAAATGTTAACTATTGCAGCTAAAAAGAATTTAATGCACCTGCAATTTCAAAAAAACCATAAAGAGCTATCAGTCCTGCAATTATAATAAACCATCGATATTTTTTACTCTTTCTTAAATCGAAAAAGATGGCAACCAAAGCCAGCATTGCCGATAGTACAAAACTTAAATAGGCAGGTAAAAGTTTTGTCTGAAACGGAATGTCGTTTCCACTATTTTTGTCGATTATGTTGTTGCTTATTTCGGAGTGAACAACGTGTTGCCCCGGTGTAAGAAAATTTCCAGAAAGAATGAACAGAGAAAAAATGCCCAGTAGAACAAAGATAATTGCACCAATAATCCGGAATACTCTTTTCTTTTCAATCCATCCGTAGGTTACACCAAAAACGGCAGTAAAAATAAACCATTGCGGCAAAGTATAAATAAATATATCGTTCATTTAATTTGATTTTACGGCAAAGTAGAGAATTTTTATTTATTCATAAAAATAAAAACAGGCCGAACCTTCTCAATAAAAGAGTATTTTTGCAAATAAAAACAATGGTTGTGAAAAAACTTGAAATAAATCCAAACGCCAAAGCACTCATTTTCGATTTAGATGGAACGCTGGCCGATACAATGCCGGTGCATTTCTGGGCATATAAAAATATTTTAGTCGATTATGGCATTGATTTTACGCCCGAGCTTTTTGCTACACTTGCCGGAGTTCCAGCCGTTCAAACCATAGAAAGGTTAAATCAACAGTTTGGAACCCGGATGAATACGGAAGAGGTTGGCCATTTAAAGGAAGCGGAATACGAAAAAATAATGTATAAAATGAAACCGGTAGAACCGGTAATCGAGTTGGTGAAGAGATACCACGGGAAAATGCCTATGGCAGTTGGAACCGGGGGATATACACGACTTGCCTGGAAAACAATGGAGATTCTTGGACTCGATAACTATTTCGATATTTTGGTGTCGGGAAACGATGTTACTCATCCGAAACCACACCCCGAAACATTTTTAAAATGTGCTGAACGAATGGGTGTAGACCCTGCCGTTTGTGAAGTGTTTGAGGATGCCGAGTTGGGAATTCAAGCGGCTAAAGCAGGCGGAATGATGGCAACATTGGTAACCGATTTTTATGAGATTACTATTGGCGACAAAATTTAAAATTTCATGAAGCACTTTTTAAAACTCACCATTTTTGTAACTCTTGTTTTTGTCTTGTTTGCCTCGTGTTCAGAAAGCAAATACAAAAACAAACGGAATTTGACCATTGCATTTTATAATGTCGAAAATTTATTCGATACGGTTGACAATCCACATAAAAACGATAACGAGTTTTTACCTGCGAGCAAAAAGAGGTGGAGCGAGAAACGTTACAAAAAGAAAATAGGAGACCTTGCAAAGGTGTTGAGCTCGATAAACGAAAACGAGTTGCCGGAAATTATAGGTTTGTGCGAAGTTGAAAACCGTGCCGTTGTTGCCGATTTGGTAAATAGTAAACCGCTAAAAAATGGGAAGTATAAAATTATTCATTACGAAAGTCCCGATTTCAGGGGAATTGATTGTGCATTAATTTATCGGCCCAACGAATTTAAGGTGCTTACAAGTTTCCCGATACGAGTAAAATTTAGAGATAAACCCAACTACACCACCCGCGATATTTTATATGTAAAAGGGAAAACGAAAAACCGTGAGATACTCCATATATTTGTTAATCACTGGCCGTCGAGAATTGGCGGACTGGCAAAATCGGAACCCCGTCGCGTTGAAGTGGCAACTCTGTTAAAAAGTAAAATCGATTCGATTCTAACTAGTGCACCAAAAGCAAATATTATTGTAATGGGCGATATGAACGATGAACCCTCGAACAAAAGTCTTGCAAAAATTTTGGGCGCTCAGAAACCGGAATCGGTAAATGCTGAATTGGTAAACCTGATGTATCCGGTTCACGAAAACAAATTGGGCTCGTATCTTTATCGCGGCAACTGGAATATGCTCGACAATCTTGTTGTTTCAAAAAGTTTGCTCGACAATAAAGGGTTTCGTTGTACACCCGAAAAAGGTTTTGTTTTTCATAAAACGTGGATGGAATACAAAAACAAAAAGGGCGAGATTTCGCCCAACCGAACTTATGGCGGCCCAAATTATTACGGTGGAATTAGCGACCATTTTCCGGTTTATTTTATGTTGAAAAGGTGACAGAAAAGCTAGTAATATTTATGGTTCGTCATTCCCCGCAAAGCTAAATGGATTAAATATATGAGAGATGCTGAAATAAATTCTATATAGGAGCACTAAGGACAGCATGATGGTACATCAATTAATGCTGACTTGGTACGAATATCAAGCAACCAGCATCTACCAGTCCATATCGTCACAAATACTCTGACTAAATATCTTTTCAATATTTATTTGAACTCTTCCATCGGTTAAAACTTTCGACTCAATTTTTGCGCCCTGTTCAACCTTGTGTGTGTATTTACCGTCTTTGTCGAACCCGGTAAAATAGGTCGAGTATTCCCATTTGCCATTCCACAGCAGACGAATTTCGTATTCGCGGTCGGGTAGTCCCAGTATATCGGTTTTGCCGCCAATCATACTCACTCCCTGCCACTGGTCATTGCTCCCTTTTAGTCGCACTTCGGCGTTGTATGTGGGTGCAATTTCTACCGCCGGATTGTCGGCACACATTGCACGCAAAACAATCTGGTACTCCACATAATTCTCTTTTACATTTACATCGACATCGATTTTGCTGTTGCACAAACTCTCAACTACAACGGGTTGTATGGGCCGAAAAGCCGGATTGTTATTCCTGAATACCAACTTTACAGGAATGTCGGGAACGTTCTCCATCACAAAAGTCTCAGGAAATTTTCCTTTAAAAGTCATTGAAAAAAGGAAGTTATCTTTTTTATCGTATACATCGGCATCAATCGAAAAACTCGATTTGAAATTTGAGTTGAATGAAATTTCGCCACCGGTTTTACAAACCGAGTCTTCAATAACCTGCGCCAATGTATAACCGAAATGTAATTTTTTATAAACTGCTTTTTCTTCCAACAAGTTCCAGCTGCTCTCTTCGAAACTTGTAAATCCAAAACGTTTAGGTTTTTTTATGCCGCTATATTTGCAGGTCGATGTAATTACTCCGCCATTAAAATAGGCAACTGTTTTTCCTCCTATTATTAGTTGCTTTAATTTTCCTGTCTCCAGTTTTTGGAACAGAACACTCTGCACAACACCATCGATTTTAACCAATTCAATTCCGGGAATATAATTTGAAAACTTGCTAACCGTTAGTTTTATGAAATTGTTTTTATCTTTTTGGTAAGCATCTTTCACCTCCTGTTTTGTGTTGAAAAGTGCGTTTCCCGCAATGTCTTTAAATTTCAATAAATTGCTTATTGTAAGCGAATAGTTAATTGTGTACGGTTTTTCAGCAAGAGTTGCTGATTTTGTGCCGGTTGAAGAGTCTGAAAAGTTGAAAGTAGAATCGTTGCTATCGTCTATATTTCCCGTTAAATCCGACTCCTCTTCGTTGGTAACTTTCGATAGGTAAAGTTCGTAGGTTTTTTTTCCCTCATTTTGAATTTGAATTCCTTTTGCAAGATGGTTATATCCGGGAATATCGACATTTATAGCAAACTCAAACGGTGTATCTTCCGAAATGGAAATATTCGGGTCAACGGTAAGCTCAAGTTGTCCTTCGGAGATATCGAATTCGCCTCTTTTTTCGCCGGCAAAAGTTACAATGTCGTTGCTGTTTTTTCCGGCAAAAGTAATTTTTGCATTCTTTGTAATTAACGAACCATCTGAAGCATCGAGCAGTTTGTACGACATACTTGTTTTGAAAAAATTAAAATCAATAATTAAAACACTTATATCTTCACCACTCTCTTTATCGATAAAAGGGTTGTCGAAATACTCGCCGCAACCCGCCAAAAGTAAAACAACCAGTGCCCAAACTACTGCTTTAGAACGATTTATTATATTCCTCTTTTTCATACGTATATAATATAGTTTAATATCTCATTGTTAATCCTTTATGACTCACCCTCTTTTCCCTCTCTACGCGTAGAGAGGGACGATAATTTGGTAGTCTGATTTATCAGACTGCTAAATTATCAGGGTGAGTAATAAATATGTTGTTTCTCAATATACA
>WGCT01000289.1 GCA_015493625.1 Draconibacterium sp.
ACTATTGTACTGTGTGTTATGTTCTCTATTTTAATTTTCACAAAGTTGTAGACATTGATTTTAAATGTAATGCACTAAGTAGTTTTACATTTGTATACTACTGATTGCTTTTTAATTTTATTGAGTATGAATATGTTTTTACTCCCGAAGCTTTTGATGTTTCCTGAGATTTATTACCGGTAAGGTTATACTTAATCTTTTTATCAGATAATAAAGGTTGTTGTTTTGGAAGAGTAAATTCAATCCGGAATCTCTTTTTTGTTTTTACACGAACTCCCTTGTTGCGAACTGCATAATACTGTATGTTCTTAATTAACCGAACTGCTTCTTCGTCGCATCCTGCACCTATTCCCTTTTCTATACCAACATGATACACTCTCCCATTATCATCAACTTCGGCAACGATATACACAACACCCTGAACCTTTTTCTTTAAGGCCTCTTCAGGATAAATTAAATTTTTTCGAATATATTCTTTAAAAGCTTTTTTACCACCCGGATACTCGGGTACATTAAGAAATCTCTTCGGTCTGTTTTTCACGTTGATATTTTATTCAAATAGACTTAAACCATCTAATTTGCAGTTCGATAGAATAGATTAATTTGCAAATTCACATAAAGCGGATTATTGCCATTTTAACGCTCCCGTTAACTCGCTTGCCGAACTAATATGATGTTTTTCAAGGTATTCTTCAATTCCTTTAACTACTTTGAGCGGAGTAAACGGGTCTTTAAAAATTGCCGTCCCCACCTGAATAGCGGTTGCTCCGGCCAGCATAAATTCTATTGCATCTTCGGCATTCATAATGCCCCCCAAACCAATTACGGGAATTTTAACTGCGTTATAAACCTGCCAAACCATTCGTAAAGCAATGGGCTTAATTGCCGGCCCCGACAATCCCCCGGTAATGGTGGATAAGCGCGGAACTCTTTTCTCTGCATCGACAGCCATACCTAAAAATGTATTTACCAACGAAACGCTATCGGCTCCCTGTGCTTCCACCGATCTGGCAATATCGGCAATATCGGTAACATTTGGCGACAACTTTACAATGAGTGTTTTTTTGTAAACATCTCGTACAGCCTTTGTAACTGCTTCGGCACCAACACAACTAACTCCAAAAGCCATTCCCCCTTCTTTTACATTAGGACACGAAATATTTAATTCAATGGCATTAATATTCTCAAGTTCGTTTACTTTCTCGGTCAGCTCTATATACTCTTCAACGGTTGAGCCGTTAACATTAAGAATTAATTGCGTACCGTAATCTTTTATCTTAGGGTATATATTTTCAATAAAATAATCGATTCCTTTATTCTGCAAACCAACTGCATTTAGCATTCCCGATGCAGTTTCGGCCATTCGGGGATAAGGATTTCCATCGCGATTTTTTAGTGTTGTACCTTTTAACAAGACAGCTCCCAATTTCGATACGTCGTAAAAATCCATTAATTCTTCGGCAAACCCCGATGTTCCGGATGCTGTCATTACCGGATTCTTAATCTCTAAATTGTCTATTTTAACTTTTAAGTCTACCATTTTAATTCATTAATATTAAATACCGGTCCATCTGAACATACACATTTATTTCCATGAATTGTTGGTTCGATGCAGCATAAACAAACACCAATACCACAAGCCATTAAATTTTCTAACGATACTTCACAAAAAACATTGGCAGCTTTGGCCTCTTTGGCAACTGCTTTCATCATTGCATCGGGACCACAGGCATAAATTTTGTCGAAAGCTTTTAAATTTGAGGTAAAAATAGAATGTTGTGTTACAAATCCTTTTTCTCCCAACGAACCATCTTCGGTAGTAAAATACAAATTACCATATTTTTTATACTCATCAACATTAACATGATCCTCACCGGTTCTAGCCCCCAGCAGCAGATTTAAATTTTCAGGAGGAAGACCGCAAACTTTCGATAAAAATAGCATTGGAGCTACCCCACTTCCACCCCCGATAAGTAGTATGCGTTCATCGCTTTGGGGAATAGTAAATCCTTTACCAAGAGGAAACACAATATTACATACATCGCCAACTTTAACTTCGGTTAGCTTTTTAGAACCACGCCCAAGAACTTTTACAATAATTGCAATCGTGTTTTCTGAAGTATTTACTTCGAAAATAGAGAACGGTCGCCTAAGGAAAACTTCGGAACTATCTTTAATATCGATATTTACAAACTGACCGGGTTTCAGGTCAGGTAATTTAAATTCAGATTTTACTTTGATATAGAAATTCGAACTATTTAATGCTCTATTTTCAATAACAATAAAATCTTGAACAGCTTTTTTGCCCATTATCTTAAAATTTGTGTGCTAAGATAAATATTATTCACTGTACATGAAC
>WGCT01000290.1 GCA_015493625.1 Draconibacterium sp.
TCATTATATTTTGTAAGTTTGAAAATCGAACAATTAACGAAAAAACAGTATGGATACAATACCGGATTATACTGCAAAAAAAATCTCATCATCAATTGTTATTAACGGAGATGTAAAAAAGGAGGTGTGGCAGAATGCTCAGTGGAGCAGAAGGTTTGTGGACTTGGTTACTGCCGGCACAGCCTTGTACAACACACGCTCTGCAATTCTTTGGAACGATACCCATCTCTATTTGGCATTCTATGCCGAAGAACGTTTTGTTGAAGCAAAACTGACCAAACGGGGTGATATAATATTTTTAGAAAATGATCTGGAGCTCTTTATCGACGGAGGCGATTGTTATTACGAGTTAGAGGTAAATGCTCTCAATACTGTTTATGAAGTCTTTTTTATTTGGAAAGATGCATATACTAAAGGTAGTAAATTCGATATACCTGTGTTTGATGTTCATCAATCTGATGCTTATACGTTTGGAGGGAATGACGACCGTGCAGATGCATCTTTTTGGAAAGGCACCCATCCCCGGGGTATTCGTTGGGCTTTTCCAAATTATGAAATGCCGGGATTGCAATCGGCAGTGAAAATAGATGGGACTATAAATGATAACAGCGACATTGATGAAGGATGGAGTTTGGAAATTGCAATTCCCTGGAAAAGCCTGGAGCTGTTGGCAAATGGTCGCTCCTTGCCTCCTGAAAATGGCGATGTTTGGAATATGTTTTTAGGCAGGTTCGAGAAACTTGTTCAAAGTGGGATAGAAGTACAGCCGCATCCCGCAACCGCATTGAATAGTCATGGTATTTACGATGCACATTTACCCGATAAATGGAGTAAAATTGCATTTGTAGAATGATTTTTTTTGATGAGAAACAACGCTGAATAAAGTTTATTACTTATGAGAAAAATTACGATACTTTTTATTCTCTTCTCTTTTGGTCTCTCTCTTTATTCGGAGGCGCAAAACTATTTCTGGGTCGCTTTTAAAAATAAAGACAACACAAAATATTCGCTTTCATCGCCCCGTGAATACCTTTCTGAACGCGCAATTCAGCGGCGGGAAAAACAAAATATTGCCATCGACTCGCTCGACCTTCCTGTGAATGCAAATTACATCGATTCGGTTTTAACCTTTGGCGCACAACTGGTTCACTCATCGAAATGGCTAAATGGAATTACCGTAAAAACATCAATCGACACATTTAAAACCAGCGTTCAAAAAATTTCGTTTGTAAAAGAAGTTTTGCTTTCGAAACCGGGACACAGCTCAAAAAGTGCATTCAATAAATTCAACGAACCGGAAACCGGCAACAAAGACCCCATCGACACTTCGTTGTATGGCGAATCGGTTTACCAAACCGGATTAATGAATGGCCAGTTTATTCACAACAATGGATTTAACGGACAGGGAATGCAAATTGCCGTAATCGATGCCGGCTTTTATAAAGCAAACGAACTCGCTGCATTCGACAGTTTATGGGCCAACAACCAAATTATAGGCACAAAAGATTTTGTTAATTCCAACGACGATTTCTACGCAACACACTACCACGGAATGAGTGTGCTTTCGTGTATGGGAGGAAATATTCCGGGCAATTTAATTGGTACAGCCCGTAAAGCTTCGTACTGGCTTTTACGTACTGAAGATACTAGTTCGGAATACCCAATTGAAGAAGACAACTGGGTTGCTGCAGCCGAATTTGCCGACAGTGCCGGTGTCGATGTCATCAACTCTTCGTTGGGATATTACGAATTCGACGAAAGTACACTGAACCATACTTACGCCGATATGGACGGAAAAACAACGCGCGTAACACGCGGAGCAAATATTGCTTTCTCGCGAGGAATTTTAGTGGTGGTGGCTGCCGGTAACGAACGACAAAAAGCGTGGCAACACATTATTGCTCCGGCCGACGGCAACAATGTACTTGCGGTTGGCGCAACAAATAAATTTGGATTCGATGCTCCTTTTACATCATTGGGGCCGGCTTCCGACGGCGACATTAAACCCAATGTGGCGGCTGTGGGCTGGAACACCTACTTGCAATTAAGAGACGGAAACTTAGGATTCGCCAGTGGCACATCGTTTGCCTCGCCAATAATGGCCGGAATGGCAACCAGTTTCTGGCAATCGATGCCAAACGCAACAGCTGCCGATGTAAAACGTGCCATTGAAATGAGTGCATCTCAATACGAAAAACCCGATTCTATTTTAGGATTTGGAATTCCCGACTTTAAAAAGGCGTGGACATTTTTGGTAAATCAAATTGCAGAACAAAACAGCTCCTATACTTTCTGGACAGTTTATCCCAATCCGGCAACCAACTATTTTGTTTTAAAAAGAAAATCAAATTCAACACAAAAAAATATTAAAATTGAGATTTATTCGATAGAGGGCCGTTTACTTAGAAACTGGACAAAACAGGATAAATCGCAAATTACAATCACAAATATCGACAACCTTCCACGCGGGATTCTGTTGGTACGCATTCATTCAGAGAATTTTACGCAAACCATTAAACTGAATAAAATCTAATACTACGATGCAACAGTTTACTCTCTCGGAACTCAACAAAACAATTAAAGAGACCCTGCAGGATACCTTTCCGGCACCCGTTTGGGTTGTTGCCGAAGTGAGCGAAATGAAAGAGAATCGTACCGGGCACTGCTATCTGGAGTTAATCGAGAAAGAGGAAAATACAATAATTGCACGCTCGAGAGCAACCATTTGGTCGTACACCTACCGGATGTTAAAACCCTACTTCGAAACTTCAACCGGACAGACATTCTCGCAGGGAATAAAAATTTTGGTGCAGGTTTCAGTCGAGTATCATCCGGCATACGGATTGAGTCTGAATATAAAAGATATCGACCCGGTTTATACCGTTGGCGATATGGCTATGCAACGAAAAGAGATAATAAACAGGCTGCAACAAGAGGGTGTTTTCGAAATGAATAAGGAGCTCGATTTGCCGCTTGTTCCGCAAAAAATTGCCATAATTTCGTCGGCATCAGCAGCCGGATATCTCGATTTTATTAACCAACTGCAAAACAACGAAAACGGGTTTGTTTTTTACACAAAACTATTTGAGGCAACCATGCAGGGAGCAGAAACCGAACCCTCAATAATTCGGGCACTGGAACATATTTTTCAGTACGACGATTTTTTCGATGCAGTAGCAATTATTCGCGGCGGCGGTGCCACAGCCGATTTAAGCAGTTTCGACAGTTACAATCTGGCTTATAATATCACGCAATTCCCGTTACCAATAATTACCGGAATTGGGCACGAAAAAGACGATACAATTATTGACTTGGTAGCACACACCCGCATGAAAACACCCACTGCCGTGGCCGAGTTTTTGATTGCAGGCGTTAACCGCTTTTATGATCAGCTTCTTTACAACGAAAACGAAATAGCTCAATTTGCACGTAATTTAATTGATAAAGAAAATGCCAAACTCGAACGGATGGCGGGAAATTTAAACCATCTGGTAACTCGGTTTATAACCGAAAAACAGATGCGCATTTCGCATTTGGGAACCGAACTGCAACAAAATGTAAACCGGTTTTCGTATAAAAAGAGGCACGAAATAAATAGCTTAAAACACAACCTTCATTCGGCTATTTCGCTTTGGTTTGTCGAAACAAAAAACCGGACGGAGCAGAAACGCCGCGTTTTGAAACGGGTGGTTGGCGAGTCGCTTTTAAAAGAAGAAGCTGCACTTTCACATTATCGCGATTTAATAACAGCAAAATCAAAAAAAATACTTTTAACCGAGCACGATAAAATTAAACTTAGCGAAAATACGATCCGGTTACTTAACCCCGAGAATATTTTAAAACGTGGTTATTCATTAACTTTGAAAAATGGAAAAGCAGTAAAATCTTCATCGGAATTAAAACTGAACGATGAAATTGAAACTCTCTTTTCGAAAGGAAAAGTAAAAAGTAAAATTGTAAAAAAAACATAAAATGACAGCAAAAAAAGTATCGTACAGCGAAGCAATGACAGAGATTGAGGAGATTCTTGAAAAAATAGAAAACGAAGAGTTTGATGTTGATGAACTGGCTGAAAAAGTAAAACGAGTTTCGGTTTTACTAAAAATCTGTAAAGACAAATTACATAAAACAAACGAGCAGGTCGAACAGGTTCTAAAAGAGATGGAAGATTAAAAATGAAAAGAATTCAATATTAACTTAATTTTTGAGCAATGAATGATAAAGACAAAACTGTATTGGTTTACACCGGGAATGAGGTAATAATCGACAGAATTCGGGTGAACCTGAAAAAAGAAGGAATAAATTCAATTACAAAAGATGGGTTTCATCAAGGAATAAATGCCGGCTTTGTTGGTGGAACTCCCTCTTCTATTGATTTGTTTGTGTTAGAATCAGACTCAGAAAAAGCAATTGAGATTATTAATGCAATTGTTGATTAAAAAAAGTATAATTTTGACAATTTAACATCGTACAATGTATACAAAAAAACAAGTAGCAAAAACCATAGACCACGCGGTTTTAAAGCCCAACATGACAGATGAAGATTTAAAGCAGCACGCACAAATGTGTATCGAAAACGAAGTTTACAGCATGTGCGTAAAACCCTGCGACATTGCCGCCGCCGCCGGGCTTTTACAAAATAGCGATGTAAAAGTTTCGTGTGTTTTAAGTTTTCCACATGGTGCCGACACTACTGCAACAAAAGTATTTCAGGCAGAACAGGCAATTGCCGACGGCGTTCACGAGATTGATATGGTAATGAACATCGGCAAATTCCTTTCGGGCGACTACAATTATGTTTTAAACGATATAAAAGCTGTAGTTGAAGTTGCACATCAAAAAAATATTTTGGTGAAAGTTATTCAGGAGAGTGGCTTTTTAACACCGGAGCAAATTGCAAAAGCGTGCGAACTGTCGTACCGGGCGGGAGCCGATTTTGTGAAAACATCAACCGGATTTGGCCCCGGCGGAGCAAAACCCGAATACATTGATGTGATGATTAAAACCGTGGGCGACAAAATGCAGGTAAAAGCGTCGGGAGGAATTCGTTCGTGGAACGACGCAGTAGCCTTTTTAGAACAAGGCGCAAACCGGCTCGGAGTCGGGTCTACCGAGGCAATTCTTAACGGCGCCAAAGCCAACAGCGATTATTAATATCGGGTTTCACCAAAATTATTTTTCTATTTCTTCAAAAATTGAACGTTTTTCAAAAAAAACTACCATATTTGTGACTCTTTTTTAGGGGGATGAAATGTATTTTTTAAACGGAGACAGAATATATATAAAACCCGAGAAATCGGGCAGCACAATAAACGACCAGCTAAGCGACTGTATGGCGCAGTTGTCGTTAATTAATTCGGGTAAAAAAGTTTTTAAACTAAACTTTTTCGTAAATACCACTTCCGACAAGGAATATGAAATATTGAGTAGCGATATTCAATCGCGGGTTTCCCTAATTTTCTCCGACAAAGTGGTTTTTAGTTTAATTGCACAGCCTCCTCTTACCAGCCACATTATTATTGAAGCATTTTATTACGACCCGAAATACTGGGATATTGAGTTTTTTAATACCGATAATAATGTTTCTGTTTTGTTTAGTCAAAACAATACAAAAGTTTTAATTGGCAACATTCAGTCGAACCAAAAAGCAGGGTGCAAAACCGATTCGGAAATTGCATTTAATGCATTAGGAAAACTGTTTACCAAACTTTCGTTTCCGGTTAGCTCAATTGTTCGGCAATGGAATTATATTGAGAACATTGTTGGTTTCGATGGCGAAGAGCAACGTTATCAGGAGTTTAATAATATTCGCTCCGGGTTTTATGGCAACAGTTTTACCCAAAACGGATATCCGGCGGCAACAGGAATTGGGATGAACCGGGGAGGATTAATTATTGAATTTGTTGCCGTTCAGTCGACAGAAATTGAGACAAAACCGGTTGACAACCCCGGGCAAATTGCTGCCCACAGTTACAGCGAAGAGGTATTAATTGGCGAAGAGTGCATTATAAAAACAACTCCAAAATTCGAACGCGCCCGGTTTATGAACATGTTTGAGAAAAAACTTATTTTTATTTCAGGCACTGCTTCTATTATTGGAGAAAATACTGTGGGAGTTAACAATCCGGTTAAACAAACAGAAGTTACAATTCAAAACATTCAACGACTTTACTCTGAAGAAGTATTGCAAAAAATATCAAACAATAATACCGTTTTATCGCGCTATGGGCACGCCCGTGTTTATATCAAAAAACGAGAACACTATCCCGCTATTCGTGAGGTGTTTGAAACCCATTTTGGTAACCAACCTGTGGTTTATATTATTGCCGACATCTGCAGAAACGACCTTCTTGTCGAAATTGAAGGGAAAGTTATTTTAGAATAGGGTCTGCTGAAAATCCCTTATTACAACAAGCTCTTTATCATTACCCTAACAGTATTCAGGGCTGAAGATACTATCTTAAATACCAAACAAATTTTAATCTTTTTTCCGTATTTTTGCATTGCGGAAAGAGGACTTCCTGCGAAAGCTTTATACGGATGTTCATCTTGTGTAGGTGGGGAAACCCACCTATTTTTTTTCTGTTGCTAGGCAACAGA
>WGCT01000291.1 GCA_015493625.1 Draconibacterium sp.
AATGAAATCAAGATATACCAAAGGAGGTGTAATCACCGGCAAAACTGCTTCATTTAAAAAAGCAATTGTTACTTTGGTTGACGGAGAAAGTATTGACTTTTATAGTAATATTTAATATACAATGGCAGTAAGAAAATTAAAACCAGTAACACCGGGTCAAAGGCACAAAATTATTGGCGCTTTTGATACCATTACTGCATCTACGCCTGAGAAATCATTGTTGGAGCCCCTGCGGAAATCTGGTGGCCGAAATAACCAGGGCCGCATGACAATGAGGTATAGAGGTGGGGGACACAAACGCAAATACCGTGTTATCGACTTTAAACGCGATAAAGACGGCATTGCAGCTGTTGTCGATTCCATTCAGTACGACCCAAACCGTACTGCCCGCATCGCCCTTCTGAAATATGAAGATGGCGAAAAAAGATACATCGTTGCACCTAACGGGTTGCAAGTTGGTCAAACGGTGAAAAGCGGTTCAGGAGCAGATCCTGAAGTGGGAAACTCTCTACCACTATCTGAGATACCTCTCGGAACATTGGTTCACAACATTGAACTCCACCCTGGGCAGGGTGGCGTTATGGCTCGTAGTGCAGGCGCGTATGCGCAGCTGACCTCTCGTGAAGGAAAATTCGCAATTTTGAAATTACCTTCAGGCGAATCTCGTATGGTACTCGTATCCTGTAAGGCTACAGTAGGTACTGTTGGAAATACAGAACACAACCTCGAAAAATCGGGTAAAGCCGGTCGTTCAAGGTGGTTAGGAAGAAGACCACGGGTACGTGGAGTTGTGATGAATCCGGTAGATCACCCAATGGGTGGTGGTGAAGGTAAATCTTCAGGCGGACACCCACGCTCACGCACAGGTGTTCTTGCGAAAGGGTACAAAACCCGTTCGAAGAAAAAAGCTTCCAGCAAGTATATTGTAGAACGTAGGAAAAAATAAATAGAGGAATATTATGAGTCGTTCATTAAAAAAAGGTCCCTATATCGATTTTAAACTCGAAAGAAAAGTGTTGGCAATGAATGATGCCAACAAAAAATCGGTTGTAAAAACATGGGCCAGAGCATCAGTAATTTCTCCTGATTTTGTAGGCCATACAATTGCTGTACATAACGGAAACAAATTCATACCGGTTTATATTACCGAAAACATGGTAGGACACCGTTTAGGCGAATTTGCTCCAACACGTACATACAGAGGTCATGGCGGGAACAAAAAGAGGTAAGGCATAACTATTAATTTTAAAAAGAAAAGAAAATGGGTGCCAGAAAAAGACTAGCAGCTGAAAAAAGAAAAGAAGAGAAAAAACAACAATATTTTGCTGTTTTAAAAAACTGCCCTACATCTCCACGAAAAATGAGGCTAGTAGCCGATATGATTCGTGGCGTTGAAGTGAACAAAGCACTCGACCTTTTGAAATACTCGTCAAAAGAGTCGTCGCGCAGGGTAGAAAAACTTCTTCTTTCGGCCATCGCCAATTGGCAGGCTAAAAACGAAGGAGTTCGTTTAGAGGAAAGTGAACTTTACGTACAAAAAATCATGGTAGATTCAGGTCGAATTCTGAAACGTTTACGCCCGGCTCCACAAGGCCGCGCACACCGAATTAGAAAACGCTCGAACCACGTGACTTTATTCGTAGATAGAAAAGAAAATGTTGTTGAAGAAAATCTTAATTCGTAATAGATGGGACAAAAAGTAAATCCGATAGCAAATCGTTTGGGGTTCATTAAAGGATGGGACTCAAATTGGTTCGGTGGTGATAACTACGGCGACAAATTGGTTGAAGACCATAAAATCAGAGAATATCTGAACGCCCGTTTGGCAAAAGCCAGCATTTCAAGAATCGTTATTGAACGCACCTTGAAATTAATCACCATCACTGTACATACTTCTCGCCCCGGTATTATTATTGGGAAAGGCGGTCAAGAAGTTGACAAGTTAAAAGAAGAATTAAAGAAAATTACGAACAAAGAGGTTCAAATCAACATTTTCGAGATTAAACGTCCTGAACTCGATGCCAAAATAGTTGCAAATAACATTGCAAGGCAAATCGAGGGTAAAATTGCTTACCGCAGGGCTACTAAAATGGCTATTGCTTCAACCATGAGAATGGGAGCCGAAGGAATCAAAGTATTGGTTTCGGGAAGGCTTAACGGAGCAGAAATGGCTCGTTCTGAAATGTATAAGGATGGCCGTACTCCATTGCACACTTTGCGTGCCGACATCGACTACGCATTGGCAGAAGCTTTAACAAAAACCGGACTGGTTGGCGTAAAAGTTTGGATATGTAAGGGTATGGTTTATGGTAATCGCGACCTTTCACCTAATCTGGGGCAAAAACCCGGACGTGGCGGAAAAGGCGGCGGAAACCGTAACAGACGAAGAAAATAGTGGTTTAACACTCAGAATAATTAAAGGATGTTACAGCCGAAAAAAGTAAAATTTAGAAGAGTACAAAAGGGTCGAATGAAAGGAAATGCCCAAAGGGGTAATCAACTCGCATTCGGTTCATTTGGAATTAAGTCGTTAGAAGAAGCGTGGATTACCGGTCGCCAGATTGAGGCGGCAAGGGTTGCGGTAACCCGTCATATGCAACGACAAGGTCAGATATGGATACGGATTTTTCCCGACAAGCCTATTACCAAAAAACCAGCCGAAGTAAGGATGGGTAAAGGTAAAGGTGCTCCTGAAGCATTTGTTGCTCCGGTTTCTCCAGGGCGTATTATGATTGAAGCCGACGGTGTGCCATTTGAAATGGCAAAAGAAGCTTTAAGATTAGCCGCTCAGAAATTACCGGTTAAAACAAAGTTTATGATTAGACGTGATTATGTTGAAGAATAAAATTGGTGAATAATGAAAATTTCTGAAATCAAAGAACTGACGAGCAAAGAGATCGTCGAAAGATTACAGGTTGAAAAGGAAAACCTTGTTCGCCTTAAATTAAATCATGCCGTATCGCCGCTCGAAAATCCTTTTAAAATAAAGGAAAGCAAGCAAGATATAGCAAGAATGAAAACTATTCTTCGCGAAAGAGAATTAAACGAAAATCAGAATTAATTCACGATGGAAGAAAAAAAAGTAAGAAATCTCAGGAAAGAGAGAATCGGAGTTGTTGTTAGTAGTAAAATGGACAAGTCGATAGTGGTAGCTGTAAAACGTAAAGTAAAGCACCCTATTTACGGTAAGTTCGTTAACAAAACAACAAAATTCCATGCGCATGACGAAAACAATACCTGCAACGAAGGCGACACTGTAAAGATAATGGAAACACGTCCGCTCAGTAAAACTAAATGTTGGAGATTAGTTGAAATAATGGAAAGAGCTAAGTAATCATGATACAACAAGAATCAAGATGTTCGGTAGCCGACAATAGCGGCGCAAAAGAAGTACTCGTTATTCGTGTTCTGGGAGGAACAAGAAAACGTTACGCTTCTTTAGGCGACACCGTTGTGGTTACAGTAAAAAGTGCAATGCCAGCCGGTGAGGTAAAAAAAGGAACAGTATCGCGCGCTATTGTAGTACGTACGAAAAAAGAAAATCGTCGAGCCGACGGTTCTTATATTCGTTTCGACGACAATGCCGTAGTTCTTTTAACAGCAACAGGAGAAATGCGAGGAACACGTATTTTCGGGCCGGTAGCACGTGAATTGCGAGATAAGAATATGAAAATCATTTCACTCGCACCAGAAGTACTATAATTAGTAAAAAGCTCAAAATGCAGAAAAAGTTACACATAAAGAAAGGTGACACTGTTGTTGTAAATACCGGAAACGACAAAGGCACAAAAGGCCGCGTTTTAGAAGTATTTACAAAAAGCAGCAGAGCAATTGTAGAAGGTGTTAATATGATGAAGAAACATACCAAACCCAACGCGGAAACGCCACAAGGAGGTATTATCGAAAAAGAAGCACCGGTACACATCTCAAACCTTATGTTAGTCGATCCCAAATCGGGAGAACCTACACGTATCGGAAGGAGATTGGATGACAATGGTAAATTAGTTCGTTTTTCTAAAAAATCTGGAGAGGAGATAAAGTAATGGCTTACATACCAACTCTTAAAAAGAAATATCAGGAAGAAATAATCCCTTCGTTAAAGAAAGAGTTCGATTACTCTTCTATAATGCAGGTTCCTAAGTTAGAAAAAATTGTCCTAAACCAAGGAGTGGGAGCAGCAATCGCCGATAAAAAGCTGATTGATATTGCCCAAACCGAAATGACCATGATTGCCGGCCAAAAAGCCGTACAAACCGTGTCGAAAAAGGACATCTCTAATTTTAAACTGAGAAAGAAAATGCCAATTGGCGTGCGTGTTACATTACGTCGCGACCAAATGTATGAGTTCTTAGATCGTTTAATTGCAGTGGCATTGCCACGTATTCGCGACTTTCGCGGAATTGAAAGCAAAATGGACGGACGAGGCAACTATACACTAGGCATACCAGAACAAATTGTTTTTCCCGAAATTGTACTCGACAAAGTGAGTAAAATTAACGGAATGAACATTACCTTTGTTACTTCAGCAAAAACCGACGAAGAAGGTTTTGCTTTGTTGAAAGAAATAGGTTTACCATTTAAAAACGTTAAAAAGAACTAGTAATGGCTAAAGAATCAATGAAAGCACGCGAAGTTAAACGTGCAAAGTTAGTTGAGAAATACGCCGAAAAACGTGCCATGCTGAAAGCAGAAGGTGACTGGGTAGGTTTGCAAAAACTTCCCAAGAACTCATCGAAAGTACGTTTGCACAACCGTTGCAAACTTACAGGTCGTCCAAAAGGCTATATGCGCCAATTCGGAATCAGCAGAATTAATTTTAGGGAAATGGCATCAGCCGGTTTAATTCCCGGAGTTAAAAAGGCAAGTTGGTAATCGTTTAAAACTTAAAAAATGAGTAAAGTAACAGATCCAATAGCAGATTTTCTGACAAGGATAAGAAATGGAATTCAGGCAAAACACCGCGTAGTAGACATTCCTGCTTCGAGTTTGAAAAAAGAGATGACCAAACTTTTAAAAGAGAAAGGATACATCTTAAACTACAAATTTGAAGACGATGTTAACTACCAGGGAAACATTAAAATTGCCTTAAAATTTAATCCGGAAACGAAAATTTCTGCAATTAAAAAATTAGAACGTATAAGCAAACCAGGGTTACGTCAATATTGTGATTCAACAAATATTCCACGTGTACTTAATGGTTTAGGCATAGCAATTCTCTCAACATCGAAAGGTGTTATTACCGACAAAGAAGCCCGCGAGCTTGGTGTTGGCGGAGAAATTTTATGTTACGTCTATTAAAAGGAGGAAAAATCAATGTCAAGAATAGGTAAATTACCCATTACAATTCCCACAGGAGTAACCGTTTCGGTTAGCGACGACAACGTAGTTACCGTAAAAGGAGCTCTCGGCGAATTGACACAGAAAATTGATACTGATATTGAAGTGTCGATTGAAGACAACGTAATTAATGTAAAAAGAGGCGACGAATCAAAACGTCAAAAATCGATGCACGGGCTGTATCGCTCTTTAATCAACAACATGGTTGTTGGAGTTACAAAAGGTTACGAGATTAAGTTAGAGTTAGTAGGTGTTGGATACCGTGCCGAATTAATGCCCGGTAACGTGCTCGACCTTGTATTAGGTTTTGCTCACCACACCTATATGCAACTTCCTCCCGAAGTAAAAGTTGAGGCCAAATCTGATAAACGAAGCAATCCGATAGTTACACTTAAAAGTATCGATAAACAATTAATCGGTCAGGTAGCTGCAAAAATCAGATCGTTCCGTAAACCTGAACCTTACAAAGGAAAAGGTATTAAGTTTGTTGGCGAAGTATTAAGGCGCAAAGCTGGTAAAGCTGCTGCAAAATAATTTATAAAATTAATTATTATGGCATTAACAAAATTAGAAAGACGTGCAAGGATTAAGAATCGGGTACGTGTAGTTGTTTCCGGCACAGCAGAGCGACCAAGATTGAGCGTTTACAGAAGTAACAAGCAAATTTATGCTCAACTTATAGACGATGCTCAGGGAGTAACCCTGACTGCTGCCGGATCAACCGACAAAACAATTGTTGGAAAAGAAGGAAGTAAATCTGAGAAAGCTACAATGGTAGGTAATTTAATTGCCGAAAAAGCTTTGGCTTTAGGCATTACCGAAGTTGTATTCGATAGAGGTGGAAATTTATACCACGGAAGAATTAAACAATTAGCTGATGCTGCCCGTAAAGGTGGCCTTAAATTCTAATATATTATGGCGAAATTAAGCAATAAAGTAAAAACAAGCGACCTGGAACTAAAAGACAGGTTGGTAGCCATTAACCGTGTTACAAAAGTTACAAAAGGAGGCCGTACATTCAGTTTCTCGGCCATTGTAATTGTTGGTAACGAAGACGGAATTGTTGGATGGGGGCTTGGAAAAGCCAGCGAAGTAACAACCGCTATCTCTAAAGGAGTAGACGCAGCTAAGAAAAATCTGGTAAAAATTCCGGTTATTAACGGAACAATACCTCACGAACAAACTGCAAAGTTTGGCGGAGCAAACGTACTGCTAAAACCAGCTTCATCGGGTACCGGTGTAAAAGCAGGAGGTGCAATGCGTGCTGTATTAGAAAGCGTTGGAATTCACGACATTTTGGCAAAATCAAAAGGATCGTCGAACCCACATAACCTTGTAAAAGCAACAATGGCTGCACTGCTTGAGTTAAGAGACGCATACACAGTTGCCGAACACAGAGGTGTTTCATTAGAAAAAGTTTTTAAAGGATAACACAGTTATGGCAAAGCTTAAAATTACACAAGTAAAAAGTAGTATCGGTTCAACAAAACGCCAAAAGGCAACTTTAGCAGCGTTAGGTTTAAAAAAATTAAACCGCCCAATTGTTCACGAAGCTACTCCTCAAATTGTTGGCATGGTTAATAAATTGAGGCATTTAATAAGTGTTGAAGAAGTTGAATAATATTTTAAATACTGAAAAATTGAAACAAATTTCTATTTTAGAAACAAATTTCAACTTTCAATATTAAAATTAAACATTTTAATAAAATGAATTTAAGTAACTTACAACCTGCTGAAGGATCGACAAAGACAACCAAACGAATTGGTAGAGGACAGGGCTCAGGCCGTGGCGGAACATCAACTCGTGGACACAAAGGTCAAAAGTCAAGATCGGGTTATTCAAGGAAAATCGGGTTCGAAGGCGGTCAAATGCCTCTGCAACGCGTTGTTCCTAAATCGGGATTTAAAAACATTAACAGGGTTGAATACAAAGCAATCAACCTCGACGTGTTACAAAATATCGCCGAAAAAAATAACCTGACAGTAATTGACAAAGAGTCGTTTATTAAAGCAGGAATTGCGTCGAAAAACGATAGAATTAAAATTCTTGGTGGTGGTACTTTAAGTAAAAAGCTAGAAGTAAAAGCCAACGCATTTTCGAAAAGCGCAAAAGAAGCAATTGAAAAATTAGAAGGAACAACTGAAATACTTTAAACCGGATGAAAAGATTCATTGAGACCCTAAAGA
>WGCT01000292.1 GCA_015493625.1 Draconibacterium sp.
CCTTATAGTGCCGTATTGAATCTATTCTTTTGCACAATCTTATCGTTAAAATATTTTACCATAAAAACTGCTATGCAAAAATATTTTAACTCAACCTTGCACAAAATAATTAAATTCAATTAAACGGCAGTATAAAGTCAACTTGCTATAATACCGTAAAGCTACAATTTCAAAAGCAGAAAAAACCGATGAGAATTTATTGAAAGCTTCTTTTGCAAAAAAATTAATATTACCTCCGGTAATTATAATTGTTGGGCACTAATCCCATACTTCCCAAAAAATCGACACACGCAGCTTTTACGTTATAAATGCGGTCGGGCATTTCGTGAACGGCTTTTACCGTTTCAACAAATGGTGCTTTATTATCGACATACAACAGATAATTTATTGCCATTAATGCAATGTCGGGGTTATCGGATTTTATCCAGCTTATCAACTTCGTTTCAGCATCGGAAGATTTGTAATTGCTGTACGCAATGGCTGCCGCAGTAACTGCTACCGGCGGATATTTATCGCTCATCGCCCTGATAATTTCTTTCTGAAAAGGGTGCAAGGTCTCAGCACTTTGACATTGCAAACCCATCGCAGCCCAATATCTTACAATGCTGTTTTTGCTACGCAAAAGCTCAGTTTGTTTGATGGCAATTTCGGCTCCGCGTTTGCCCGAAAGCGAGGCAGCAGCATAAATCTCTTTTAACGGATAGCGTGTACTGTCTAATCTGAATTCATAAGCATTTCCGGTTTTCGAAATCAACCCAATTTCGTATTCGGGCAAAAACATTACATCGCGCGAACTTAAAACCTCGTCGTTAAGTTGTTTACGCATTTTCGCCAGCACCTCTTTGTATTTGGGGTTGCCAACCAAATTTTTTGTCTCCCATAAATCGTTTTCAATATCGAAAAGAAACTCGGCCGGACGTGGTTCGAACAGACTCTTTTGCAGTGGATTCAGTTTCCCTTCTGCCAGTTCTTTTCGCATTATCTGTTTAATGTCGCCAATCTCCATATAACGGATATAACGCGCCTCGGGCATCCAGGGCATAAAATTGCGCGAGTAAACATATTTCCCATCGGTAATGGAACGCACCATATCAATACCATTATCGGAGCGGTCGGCCGAAAGAGCAAGGTGGTCAACCGGTTCCGAGCGGTTTTTACCCATTAAAACACGACCTTTTAAATAGTCGGGAATTTTGCCGCCTGCTAAACTAATTAGTGTTGGCGCGAGGTCTTCGAAATCGATTAACTCGTTGGTAACTGCTCCGGCTGTTCCCCACGGCGACAGGTGTTTATACATCTCGGGAAACCAGATTACAAAAGGCACACGGTAACCAAAATTAATACCGTTGGTTTTTCCGCGCGGCATTCCTTCGCCGTGGTCGGCATAAAAGAAAATAATGGTGCTGTCGCGTAAATTATCTTTTTCCAATCGGTCGAGCAATTCCCCAATTCTATTATCAGTAAGTTTTATTGAGTTGTAAACGCGGGCAAATTGTTTTCGCATTTCGGGCGAGTCGTTATAAAACGGTGGCATTTTAAAGTCGTTGTTGCCAATTCGTTCGTCTTCTGCCAGTTTATCCCACACAATTTTTTTGTAGGTTTTAAAAGGCAGTGTCATTGTTCGCGACTGGTGCGAATCGGCATAATTAAAAACGGCAAAAAACGGTTGCCCCGGCTTTCGGTTCCACCAACCTGCTTTGCGCGAGCTTTCGTTCCACGCCTGCTTGGTAAACTTTTTAACATCGCCCACATTGTAATCGGTTTTGGCATTGTTGGTTACGTAATATCCCTGTTGCTGCATGTAGTAAGGAAACCCGTGAATAAATTTCGGAATGGCGTAATTGCTGCGGTGATTTCCGGTGCCCATTTTATAGGTGCGAACCCCGGTAATAATGGTGCTGCGACTGGGCGAGCAAACCGTTCCGGTAGAAAAAGCATTGGTAAACCGAACGCCCTCTTCGGCCAATTTGTCGATTACCGGCGTGCGGGCATCGCTATCGCCGTAACAGCCAAAAAACTGCGGCGACGAGTCTTCGATGGTTATCCAAAGAATATTGGGTTTTGGTAACTCTTTCTTTTGGCAGCTTACAAAAAATGTGAGGGTGAACAGTAGTAGTGCAATATTTTTCATTTTTTTTAAAATTTAGACACAAGATAATTAGACACAAGACACAAGATTAGTACTGTTACCTGCTCGTTCTCCCAATTGTTCTGGCCGGTTGAAATCAGCTGAGTGAATAGTAAAATAGCTGTTAAAATTTTTCGCATTTAATTGTATTTATCAATATCAATCGATTCCACCCTTTTGTTTTCGATAATTTCCCTTTAGAAGGGGAAAATACTTAAATATAGTTTATAATCCAAAAATCTAATCGTCTCCTTTTTTTCCTTCTGTTAACCGACAATGTTTAAACAACTTTATTATGTTGCTTTATAAGCTGCAATCATTTTATGTTTTCGGCGCAGGTACTGTTTTGTAAAATAGTCGATTAAACGCGGATGAAGAATAATTCCGGTTAATCCCAATGTTCCCAAAATTATGTATGCTACAGTTGTTCCGAAAAGGAGGGTTAAAACACCATAAACTGCTAGCGGCCCTATTAAAATAGGGAATGAAATAAGCCACTGCGAAGCACCCATTCCCTGATAATTAAACATTGCTTTTTGCTCGAGGTCGATTGATTTGCGGCTGGTTAATCCGAAGGCAAAAATAACCCAGGTATTAATGCCCACGTTGTACAACATTACCACAAAATGGATATATAAAACTTTTGGCGAAATGTACATGTACCCCAGCGAGAGCAAGTAGAAAATAATATTTGTTGCGGCCATCAGAAAAAATGCCGATTGTAAAATCTGTTTCATTTTTACGTTTTGAGCCATCAGAAGTGGGTAGTAGCGGCTGTGCCAGGCAGGGAAAAACTGCCCGTACATCATACTAAAAATACCGGTCATAAACATTCCGCCAAGCACAAAAATAAACTCCGGAGAATCTGGTTTAACATCTTTATAAATCATCAATCCGTAGAAAATAAACAGCCCCGACATTATTGCTGTGGTTCGCGGGCGTTTGTTGCGGGCAATCATTTTTACCTCCAACGAAAGCATTTTGCCATATTCTCCAATATTATTGAGCCACGAGAAATTGTACGTATTTCCCTCTTTTTTCTTTTGCGAAATCTCGTCGAGGTAAAAGCGACTTAAAAGATAGTTGTGATTTAAAAAATAGAGTGCCGCAATTACAATTGGGAAAATTACGACCGTTAACGGATATTGAATAACCAAATCGAAAAGTTTTCCGAATGTGGTTGCAAAGTCGAAAAGCCCAAAATAGTTGATGGCAACAACCGCTGCTGCCGTTGCCAAAAAACCATAGAAAAAATAGTTCGATTCGTTGGTGCGCCACTTTATGTAAATGGCAAAAAAGTGATTTACAAAAATCATTAAAATAAGAGAGGCAAGCCAGACAATTAAAACGGGTGTTTCGAGTTGGTTGACAGCAGTATTAAAAGTAAACGGCAAAATAAGAAACAGCGGCAGCACATTAAAAAAATGTAGCAGCGATTTGTTCAGCATGTACCGTGCAATTCGTTTCCGTTTTACAGGAAGAATAAGAAATGGTTGAAACCCGAACGTTGGCAGATTTTGAACCATAATACGCAGTACTAAGTCGAACCCGAGATAGATAAAAACCAGCGAATTAAAAGCCGAAATAATCGACTCGCCCGAGGAGTTTTCGGAAAGTGCATTACTTAAATTGAACCCCATAAAAATGGCCACCAACGAAAAATAGAGAGCCAGAAAAATAAGGACACCTTTTGCTGCCCTGTTTTTACTCAGATTTGCCGACCGGGTTAATTCGCGCCAGGCAAAGTAAAAGAAATTGCGTTTCATGTTTAAGTAGTTAGATTATTAATTTTTAGTATTGATATCTGGGAAATTATTACACTAAATGTGAAATTATATCAATTAAACGGCACTATAAGGTTAATTTGGTATTAAATTCAGAATTGCGAATAGCCGATAAAAACAAAACCGCCTTTGCGTACAAAAGCGGTTTATTTATAATGGAGTAAACTACCTACCCGTCCGTAAACTGACAGACGGCAAAGCAATTTACGGAGAAGCACCAACAAGAGTTGGTACTTACTATTTTATTTCCGAACCCGGTTTTACATCTACTTCGGGCGCAACCAACCGCAACGTTCCATCGGCATCTTCGGCAAACAGAATCATTCCCTGCGACTCGATACCACGTAACTTTTTAGGTGCAAGGTTTACTAAAACCGAAACTTGTTTCCCAACCAAATCTTCGGGTTTATAAAACTCGGCAACACCCGAAATAATGGTGCGTTTATCAATTCCTGTGTCGACGATAAGTTTAAGCAGTTTTTTTGTTTTTGGTACTTTCTCGGCTTCCAAAACTATTCCAACACGAATGTCTATTTTGCCAAAGTCATCGAATTCGATGTTTTCTTTTGCCGGGTTGGTAACGGCTTCAGCTATTTCGTTGGCTTTTTTTGTGTCCTGTAATTTCTTTAGTTGTGCCTCAATTACACTGTCTTCAATTTTTTCGAAAAGCAATGTGGGTTTATTGGTTTTATGTCCGGCCGCTAGCAGTTCGGTGTTACCTAATTTGTCCCAGTCCAATTTTTCAAGATTCAGGAACCCGCGCAATTTATTCATGCTGAACGGAAGGAACGGTTCGAGACAAATGGTTAGGTTTGCAGTAATTTGCAAACTTATATTCATTATTGTTTTAACCCGCTTCTTATCGGTTTTTACCACTTTCCACGGCTCCTCATCGGCGAGGTATTTATTCCCTAAACGGGCTAAATCCATTGCATTTTTTAGTGCTTCACGAATCCGGAAACTGTCGAGGCTCTTTTCCACCTCACCTTTTATTTTCGAGATCTCGGCAAGTGTATTTTTGTCCGATTCGGTTAGTTTACCTATTTCAGGAACTTCGCCGTTGTAATATTTCTGCGTTAAAACCAGTGCCCGATTTACAAAGTTTCCGAGAATGGCAACCAGCTCGTTGTTGTTGCGGGTCTGAAAATCTTTCCATGTAAAATCGTTGTCTTTTGTTTCGGGTGCATTGGCCGTTAAAACGTATTTCAACACATCTTCTTTGCCCGGAAAATCTTCGAGGTACTCGTGTAGCCAGACCGCCCAATTTCGCGAAGTGGATATTTTATCGTTTTCAAGATTCAGGAATTCGTTGGCTGGAACATTCTCGGGCAGATTGTAACTCCCCTCGGCTTTTAACATTGTCGGGAAAATAATGCAGTGGAAAACAATATTGTCTTTACCAATAAAATGGAGCATCCGTGTTTCCGGGTCTTTCCAATATTTTTCCCAATCGGCAGTGAGCTCTTTTGTTGCCGAAATGTACCCGATTGGCGCATCGAACCAAACGTAAAGCACTTTCCCTTCGGCTCCCTCAACCGGAACGGGCACACCCCAATTCAGGTCGCGGGTAACAGCGCGTGGATGCAGTCCGCCATCGATCCACGATTTTACCTGTCCGTAAACATTTGGTTTCCACTCTTTGTGTCCTTCCAGAATCCACTCTTTTAGCCACGGCTCGTACTCGTTTAGCGGCAAATACCAGTGTTTTGTCTCTTTCAGAATGGGCTGATTTCCGCTAATCATTGAGGTTGGATTTATCAACTCTGTCGGGCTAAGCGAAGTTCCACAGCTCTCGCACTGGTCGCCATACGCCTTTTCGAACCCGCATTTCGGACAGGTTCCGGTAATGTAACGGTCGGCTAAAAACTGGTTGTTCGCCTCATCGTAATATTGCTCCGAAGTTTTTTCTATAAATTTTCCGTCATCGTACAATTTCTTAAAAAACTCCGATGCTGTTTCGTGATGGATTTTAGCACTGGTACGCGAATAAACATCGAACGAGATACCAAAATCTTCGAACGATTTTTTAATTATTCCGTGAAATTTATCCACCACGTCTTGCGGAGTAATGCCTTCGTTTTTTGCTTTTAACGTAATAGGAACGCCGTGTTCGTCGGAACCACCAATTAATAAAACATCTTCGTTTTTTAACCGGAGGTAGCGTGCATAAATATCGGCAGGCACATAAACTCCGGCCAAATGACCAATATGAATTGGCCCGTTTGCGTAGGGAAGTGCCGTGGTAATTAACGTACGTTTAAACTTATCCATTCTGAAAGTATTAATTCTGTTTTTTAAGGGGGCAAAGATAGTTTAAAAATTAGAAAGTTTAATTGAAAATAAAATGGTTTAACTTTGTCCTAAAATTAGTTTTATGACACATTTCTCGCACATTATTTTCGACCTCGACGGAACACTTACCGACAACACGCAGGGAATTGGAAATTCGTTAAAATACGCCTTGGAGCAAATGCAGGTTGATGGTTATCATCCTGACATTTTAAAACAGTTTATCGGCCCACCGTTGCAGTGGAGCTTTTCTACTCTGTTTGGTATGAACGAACAAAATACTGAACTCGCCGTTAGCTATTTCCGTGAATATTATGGAGAAAACGGATACCTTGAAAATGAGCCTTACTCCGGAGTCTTCGAACTATTGGAAGCGCTTCACTCGGCCGGAAAGAAAATGTATATTGCCACTGCCAAATACGAAAAATATGCCCAAAAAATTATGGAGCACTTCGGGTTCGACCGATATATTATTCAACTTATTGGTGCCGATTATGGTGGCCGAAAAGCTTCGAAAACAGGAATAATCAGAACTGTTTTGGAAACGCATCAATTAAAACCATCGCCCGAAATAGTTATGGTTGGCGACACCGTTTACGATATGGAAGGCGGAAAAGAGAACGGACTTTCGACCGTTGCCGTTACATACGGGTTTGGGAAAAAGAGAGAATTAAGAGAGATCAATCCCGATTTTTTGGCTGAAAGTGTGGAAGAGTTATTTGAAGTATTGGGTTAAATCTATTTAATCGAGTTCAAAATAATAAAAAAGCACTTACGTTGCTGTAAGTGCTTTTATTTACTACCGTGGCCCATCTGGGCTTGAACCAGGGACCACCTGTTCCGATAGTTATCGGAAGAGTCAAGTGCTGGTTTGTTTTATTAACTTTATTTGAAGCTCGGGATATTTCTTCAAATTTTTTATGAATGTTTTGCTTTTCATTGCTTTAATTTTGCGCTCAATCCTAATGGCATGCGAATAGTTTTTTGTTTCAAGAATCAGAAAAACTTCCCAGTCATTTGCTCTCGCTGTATACTGGTGACTTCCATAACTATGTTTGTTATGCTTCTCAAGGCGTTGCATAACACTGGTTTGTGTTGCGCCAATATAAAATTTGTTAAGGCTTTTACTAAAGAGAATGTAACACGAAGCAACCATTTTAATAAATTTAATCGAGTTCAAAATAATAAAAAAAGCACTTACGTTGCTGTAAGTGCTTTTATTTACTACCGTGGGCCCACCTGGGCTTGAACCAGGGACCACCTGTTCCGATAGTTATCGGAAGAGTCAAGTGCTGGTTTGTTTTATTAA
>WGCT01000293.1 GCA_015493625.1 Draconibacterium sp.
GTATAAAAATGAGGCAGTATTTAAACTTATTGGAAACAATTCTTGAAAAGGGGACAAACAAAGAAGACCGTACCGGAACCGGAACAATTAGCAGGTTTGGCCATCAAATGCGGTTCGATTTAAGCGAAGGCTTTCCAATTATTACCACAAAAAAGTTACACCTAAAATCGATAATTCACGAACTGCTTTGGTTTTTAGCCGGCGACACAAATATTAAATACCTTACCGATAACGGTGTGAGAATATGGAACGAGTGGGCCGACGAAGATGGCGGGCTGGGGCACATTTACGGTTATCAGTGGCGCAGTTGGCCAACACCCGATGGAAATCACATCGACCAGATAAGTAAAATTATCGACTCCATTCAGAACAATCCCGATTCGCGCCGGCACATTGTAAGTGCCTGGAATGTTGGTGAGTTAGATAAAATGAACCTGCCGCCCTGTCACATTCTTTTTCAGTTTTATGTTGCCAACGGAAAACTCTCGTGCCAGTTGTATCAACGCAGTGCCGATATTTTTCTTGGAGTTCCGTTTAATATTGCATCGTACGCATTGCTTACAATGATGGTGGCACAGGTTACCGGATTGCAGCCGGGCGATTTTGTGCACACGCTGGGCGATGCACACATCTACTCGAACCATATCGAGCAGGTTAAGTTACAACTTACGCGCCAACCGTTTGCATTGCCACAAATGAAAATTAATCAGCAGGTTAAAAGTATTTTCGATTTTAAATACGACGATTTCGAACTGGTAAACTATAAGGCACACCCACACATTAAGGGGAAAGTTGCTGTTTAATAAATAATTATGATTCAAAAAAACATTTCAATAATAGTGGCCATTGCCGAGAATTTTGCCATTGGCAAAAACAACGACCTGCTTTTTCATCTGCCCAACGATTTAAAACATTTTAAAGAAATTACCAGCGGGCACACCATAATTATGGGACGAAACACATTGCTTTCGTTACCCAAATGGCCGCTTCCTAACCGTCGGCACATTGTAATTACCGATAAAAAAGATGATTTTTTTGAGGGCTGTGAAACTGTTTTTTCTATTGAAGAAGCGATTGAAAAAGTAAAAAATGAGAAAGAAGCTTTTATTATTGGCGGCGGAATGATTTATCGTCAGTTTTTCCCCATTGCCGGAAAACTCTATTTAACACTGGTGCACAAACCGTTCGATGCCGATGTATGGTTTCCCGAGATCGACTACTCGGAGTGGAAAGAAATTTCGCGCGAAGATTTTCGCGATGAAAAAAACGGGTTTAACTATTCGTACCTGAATTTAGAACGGAAATAAACATTCAAAAGCAATGAATAAACCGATTATACTTTGCTTCTTTTTTATTCTTCTGTTTTCGTTACCGGGATTGGCGCAAAACAAGCCAATTCTTCATCTGAAATACGAGCAAAATTACACCCCCACTTATCGGGAGGTAATTGAAATGTACAGGTTGCTCGACGCAACTTATGAGAACGCAAAGCTAATTGAAAACGGGTTAACCGACTGCGGTAAACCCCTGCACACTTTCATTATTAACAGCGAAAAAGAGTTTAATCCTGAAAAAATAAGAGAACAGGGGAAAGCTGTTTTGCTGATAAATAACGGTATTCATCCTGGCGAACCGGCAGGAATTGATGCCAGTTTGCAGTTTGCCGACGACCTTCTTCGAAATAAAAACGGACTGGCAACTTTGCTGAAAAATACTGTTGTTGTAATTATTCCGGCATACAATATTGGCGGATTATTAAACCGCAGTGCTTTTAATCGTGCCAACCAAACAACTCCTTACGAAACAGGTTTTAGGGGCAATGCGGCCAATTACGATTTAAATCGTGACTTTGTAAAGTGCGACTCGGAGAATGCAAAATCATTTACAATGATATTTCAAAAATGGAATCCCGATGTATTTCTCGATACGCACACCACCAACGGGTCGGACCATAAATACAGCGTTACTTTAATTGCACCGCAACCCGATATGTTTCCTCCTGCACAGAAAACCTTTTTACGCAAAAAAATGATACCCAGTCTTTATAAAGAAATGAAAAAAGGCGAATACGAACTTATTCCTTACGTTATGTGGATGAGTGGGAATCCGCAAAAAGGCATTTTAATGGGGCAATTTGGAGGTCGCTACTCAAGCGGGTATGCCAACCTTTTTAACAGTTACGGAATGATGACTGAAAATCATATCTATAAACGGTATGCCGACCGTGTGAAATCGTGCAATCAGTTTATTACCGTATTGGCAAAATTTATTTCGGACAATGCCGGTGAAGTTATTAATTCGAGAAAAAGAGGATTCGAAGAGATGATTTCAGCAAAAACATACGCAATAGATACGCAGTTAGACACAACCCGTTTCAGCAAAGTTGAATTTAAAGGATACGCAGCAGATAATAACCAGATAAGTAAAGTTACCGGACTAAAGCATTTCGATTACGACCGCTCGCAACCATTTGTCGATTCGATACCGTTTTACAGCACATACAACAGTATCGACAGTGTTGAAATTCCAAAATATTACATTCTGCCTCAAGCGTATAAACGAGTTATAGAGCGACTTGCCCTAAATAAAATACAATTCACAAAAGTAAAGAATGACACAATAATTAAAGTGAAAGTTGATTATATCGATGAGTTTTCGAATGCAAAACAGCCTTCGAATGGGCACTACTTTCACAACATAGTTACCACCCAAAGCGAAATTCAGAATATAAAATATTATGCCGGCGATTTGATTATCCCCGTTCGACAACAAGGAATTAAATATATATTGGAAACACTGGAACCGAAGGCAAAAGATTCGTTTTTCAGATGGAACTTCTTCGACAATATTCTCGATAGGCGCGAGTATTTTTCAAGTTACGGTTTCGAAGAGAATGCGCTGAAATATTTAAACGAACATCCCGAATTTAAACGAAAATTTCAGGAAAAGAAAAAATCGGACTCGGAGTTTGCAAACAGCCACCGGGCGCAACTTGCTTACATTTACTACAATACCGAGTGGTCAGAAAAATCATACAAAAGGTATCCGGTTGGAAGAATTTATTAAACCTTTGAAAACTTTATTAGTCTATTTC
>WGCT01000294.1 GCA_015493625.1 Draconibacterium sp.
AACCATTTAATTACAATCCCGACAATTACGATTTAATGACTCTGTTCTCGAAAAAAGGAGCAACAGCAGTTATCGACACCAACTGGAGTAAAACTCATTGGTCTATCTTTCCGGCAATCGCAGTTAATCCGGCAATTGGCACAGGTTATGGTTTCGGTATTACAGCCGGAAAGTATTTGGGCAATCCAGAAACAACTCGTCTTTCGGCGTTTAGTTCTACACCAATATACACATCGAAAGGGCAGCTCTTTGTTCCGCTACGATTGACTGTTTATACAAAAGATGAAAACTATTTTTTAAATGGAACATACATCTGGCGTCATTTCCCATTGGGAACTTATGGATTAGGGACAAATGCGCCCGAATTTAATGGCGACATGCTCGACTCTAAAACATTTACATTTTGGCAAACAGTAAATAAAAAAATTGGAGATGGAGTGTTTGTTGGTATCGGTTATGCACTCGATTATTATTATGATATTCACGATACCCGGGCCGAAATAATTACTGACTATATTGGGAATGTGAGGAATGGCGATTATAGTAGAGAAGAAATGATAGATTTCCTGCAAAAAGCATCAGACTTTTATAAAGAGAATAATATTGAGCCACCCTCTGTTAAAGACAAACTCTCTTTTGCAAAAGATATGTTAGACCCAAATATGAGCAATAGCGATATTCAAAAGAAACATTTGCCAACGGCTTACGAAAGATATTACGATGAAAAATTTGAAGAGATTCCGGAGGATGTTAAAAATGGGAAAGAAATTGCATCGAGTTTAATGCTGAATTTTATTATCGACAAACGAGACAATCAACTCAACCCGTATAAAGGTATCTATTTTAACGCGTACTCTCGTTTAAGTTACAAGTGGTTGGGCAGTACCACAAACTATCAATTTATTCAGTACGATTATCGCCAGTATTGGGAAATGCCTTGGTTAAAGAAAAACATTTTAGGTGTTTGGGCAACAGGCGCATTTACCTTTGGCGACCCTGTTTATACAGGTTTGCCTGCTATTGCTTCCGACCCGTTTTTACGCTCCGGCAGAGGCTGGACAGCAGGCAGATTAAAAGGAATGGATATGATGTACACCGAAGTGGAATACCGGATTCCGGTATATAATTTATTGGGTATGGTTGGTTTCGTAAATGGCTCGCAGTTTAGCGACATGGATCACAATTTCGAGAAACTTAAATTAGGTTATGGGTTTGGTTTCCGAATGAAACTTAATAAAGAGTCGCGAAGCAATTTTGCTCTCGACTTTGGTTGGAACGAAGATGGATACGCAGGATTTTATATGCAGCTGAATGAAACTTTCTAAGAATAAAATCCTATTGATTGTACAGATTAACGCAGACTCTTTTCAGCGAAAATCAGCAAGATTTGTGGGAAACAAAAAGAATAATTAACCTCCCGTAAGGGAATAAAAACAAATAGTATGAAAAAGAATTTATTTAAAGCAATGATTGTAGCAGTAGCAGTTATGCTAGTTGCAACAAGTACAACAGATGCTTGTACAGGAGTTAAAATTAAAACAAAAGCCGGAATAGCAGTACACGGCAGAACATTAGAGTTTGGAATTGAAGTACCAACATCGCTCATAGTAGTTCCCAGAAACTACCAGTTTATTGGCAGTACCGACAATGGCGACGGATTAAAGTACAAAGCAAAGTACTCGTTTACCGGATTGATTACTTATACCGATATGGTTGCTGCTGACGGAATGAATGAAGCAGGTTTATCGTGTGGGGCATTTTTCTTTCCATCGTTTGCCGAATACACAACACTAACAAAAGAGAACCAAAGCAAAGCACTGTCGCCTGTCGATTTTACCAACTGGATTTTAGCGCAATTTGCCACATTAGACGAAGTGAAAAAAGCAATTGAAAACGAAGAAGTTGTTATTGTTCCAACCGTTCTTGATGGTTGGGGATCGGAAGCACCACCTTTCCATTATATTGTTTACGACAAAAGCGGCGAAAGCATTGTTATTGAACCACTTGGAGGCAAGTTAGTTATTTACGATAATCCCATCGGAGTAATGTCAAATTCACCAACTTTCGACTGGCATATGATCAATTTAAGAAACTACGTAAATTTAAAGGCAGAAAATCCAAAGCCGGTTACAATTGCTGGCGTAACTTTAACACAATTAGGTCAGGGAACCGGGATGTTAGGATTGCCAGGCGATTTCACTCCTCCTGCACGATTTGTAAAAGCAGCTGTTTATTGTTCAACAGCTATTCCCAGCGAAACTACTTTCGATGCAATCAATCAGGTTTTCCATATTCTTAACAGCTTCGATATCCCAAAAGGAGTCTCTCGCGAAGTCGCTGACGGAGTAATTTATCCCGATTATACACAGTTGACCTGTGCAAGAGACCCGCAAAATCTTAAGTATTATTACAAAACGTATAACGACCAAACAATTAAAGAGATTGATTTAAAAGCTTTTGATGCTAACGCAAAAGACATTCTCATTCTAAGTACAGAATCAACTCAAACAGTAAAAAATGTTACCAAAGATATGAAGCCGGTGAAATAATAAATAATTTCCCGCTGATTTTGCTGATTTGTACTGCAGTTTCTTTTTTGCAAAATCAGCGGGAATAATTATAATCACTATTGTCTGGGATAATTATTGAGATTGCTTCTTCCTCGTTCCTCGTCATCGCAATGACGTTAATTTCAGATATTTACCAAATTAAGGAACACTAAGAATAACTTCTTTCGCAAAGCAAGCCCAAACACGCACAATCAAAATAAAACTGGCGTCATTAGTAGCCCAGCGAAGCAATCTCATATTTTAAACGGACACCAATAATTTATAATCATATTTAAACGAAAATTATGAAAACGAAATTATTTATTGTAGCGATGGCAGTAATTACACTTATTAGTTGTAACAACACTACGCAAGAAACAAATAACGACCAAACCATTTATTATGGTGGCGACATTATTACTATGGAAGGCGATGCGCCCGAATATGTAGAAGCAGTAGTTCGCGAAAAAGACAAAATTGTGTTTGTTGGCTCAAAAAAAGAGGCCTCTAAAAAGTTTAAAAATGCCGGGAAGTACGATTTAAAAGGCAAAACAATGATGCCGGGTTTTATCGAGCCACATTTGCATCCACTCATTGCAGCTGTAATTTTATCGGGTGATATTATTGCCCCTCACGACTGGAATGTACCTGACGGGTTAAAAAAAGGAGTGGGTAGTCACGATGAATTTATAAAACGTTTAAAAGCATCGGTTGCTAAAAATGGTAAAAAAGGAGAAATTCTGTTTGTATGGGGCTATCATCAATTATGGCACGGAGATTTAAACCGGCAGATGCTTAACGAAATTGCACCAAATATTCCGTTGGTTGTATTACACCGTTCTTTTCACGAAGCATTTTTTAATGATAAAGCCATCGATATAGTGGGATTAAAAGAAGAAGATTTTAAAGGTAATCCACAGGCAGATTGGGAAAAAGGACACTTCTTTGAAGGCGGATGGATGGCTATGGCACCAAAACTCAGCAAGTATATGCTAGACCCGAAGAAATATGCAAAAGGTCTGGAAGATATGACAACACTGATGGAGAGAAATGGTATAACCACCATTGATGAGCCCGGTTTTCCAAATGTTAGTTTCGATATGGAGTACAATCTCTTAAAAGCGGAAATGGATAAAAATCCACCTTATGAGGTTTATAATATTTTAAGCGGAACTCAACTTACCAATATGAAAGGTAGCATAGAAAAAGCTGCTGAATTTATGGAAAGCACTCCTGCTAAATACAATACCAAGAATATCAAAATTCTACCAAAGCAGGTAAAACTATTTGCCGATGGTGCAATTTACTCTCTGGCAATGCAGATGAAAGACGGCTACACCGATGGTTTTGAAGGAAAATGGATGACACCACTTGCTTTATTCGAAAAGCAAATGAATTACTTTTGGGACAGAGGTTATAAAATACATATCCACGCCAATGGCGATTTAGGTATACAGCGTTGTATCGACATTACTCGTAAAATGATGGAACGTAATCCACGAAAAGACCATCAACTAACCTTGCACCATTTAGGGTATTTTACTGCCGACCAAGCCGACGAGATGAAAGAGTTGGGCATAGAAACATCGGTAAACCCTTATTATTTATGGGCGCTTTCGGATAAATATTCAGAGTATGGACTAGGTGAAAAAAGAGCAAAAAATTTAGTTGATATGAAATTGTTGGTTGACCGTGGTATTCCAATGTCATTTCATTCCGATTTTGCAATGGCACCGGCAGAGCCGCTTACTCTGGCTTGGACAGCAATAAACCGTGTAACAAGCGAAGGGACAGCAATAACACAGGATCAACGAATTGATGTGTTCACGGCTATGAAAGCAATTACTATAACTGCTGCTCATACATTGAAATTAGATAACGAGATAGGTTCAATAAAAGTAGGGAAAACAGCTAATTTTACTATTCTCGAAGAAAACCCATTTAAAGTTGACCCAATGCACATCAAAGATATTTTTGTAGTAGGGTCGATTTATCACGGAAGAGTTCATTTAAACGAAAAACAACCTGAAAGAAAGTTAGCAGGTGGATGGAGCAAAACAGAGATAACTCCGGAAGTAGAAAAAGCATTAGATTTCGTTTTGAAACAGATGAATACTTCTGCAAAACTGGATAAAATTGTGGCAGTTAAATATCAGATTGTTAAAGGTAAAAACTACGATATCGACTTTAAACTCGACAATGGTGAAGTTTGGAATACCGTTGTTTATATGGACTTGAAAGGAAACTATAAAATGACAAAAGTGGCTACTTTGAAGAAATAGTTGAAAAGTTATAAATACTTCGGCAGATAGCGAAGGTTATCGCAAACACTATCAGCGTAAACCTGCGCTTTCTGCGGGAAATAAAACATACAATTGTTGAGATAAACCATTCAATAGTACAATAATTCAATTAAAGATTTTTCTATTATCTAACACTAAAATTTTAAATTATGGCACACGAATTCGTTAAAAAAGTAAACAGCACAGTAAAGCACTGGTACATTCCTTTAATTGTAGGTTTGTTATTTATCGGACTGGGTATTTGGACAATGTTCAATCCGGTAGCATCGTATTTGGGACTATCCATTCTGTTTACAACATTATTTATTGTTGGTGGTTTATTGGAAATCAGTTTTGCCATTTTGAACAAAAATGAATTAGACCATTGGGGCTGGGAATTGGCAAATGGTATTTTGAGTTTCGTTATTGGTATGATAATGGCAATGAAACCGGAAATATCTTTAACAACACTTCCTTTCTACGTTGGTTTTGTAATCATGTTCCGCTCAATTATGGCAATCAGCAGTTCAATTGAACTAAAAAAATATGGTGTCATGGATTGGGGAAACCTGATGACAATTGGTATTTTCGGTTTGATATTCTCTTTTATTTTACTGTGGAATCCCCTGTTTGCTGGTCTCTCGATAGTAGTTTGGACAGGAATGGCATTCATTACAATTGGAGGTTACGGAGTTTATTTTTCTTTAAAATTAAAGAAACTGCATAATTTGGCTAAATAGGTTAAAAAAGAATAGTTTCATTATGCAAAAAACTACGCTGATAAACGTATGATAAAATCAGAGACAATCTGCGTAATATGCGGGAAACTAAATAACAAAGAATGAAAATTTTAAGCGTAAAAAAGTACAAGTCAGCACTAATCCTTATGGTTCTACATGCTATATTAGTAATAGTATGGAATATTGTAGGGGTTTGGCGTTTGTCGCTGGGAGAATCGGCTCTCGGTCCAACTGCAACATTAGTGGGTGCTCTAATATTTGCAGTTTTAATTGCCATATATTTTTTATTCTACAAAAAAGGATACGAGAAACTTTTTTTGACAGTTGTAACTATTGGAGCTTTACTTGGTTCGATGGCAATATATGGTGCTTTTACAAAAGACCCAAATCTGTGGCCATCCGAATTCTGGAGGTATGCCGGTGTAGCAGTAAACTTGTTAGGTGTTTTGGGTTTTATATTTGCTTTGAATGGATTCTTTAAAAGGAAACACTAATTATGAGATACTTAAAACTAATATCAATGGTAGCAATTACACTCTTATTTTCGTGCAAAGCGAACTTTCAGCTACTTCAAAAAGCAGATAATAGTTATAATATTACCACTACTGAGCAATTGCAAGATGAGAAATATGCTCAAAAAATAGAAGATTTCTACAACACCGGAAAAGAAGGTAAATTTGAGGGGAAAGCCAATATTGATATTTATTTTAAAATATTCAGGCAACCCAAAAAAGAGAAAGCTGCAATACTAATCTCATCAGGCAGAACCGAAGCAGCCCTAAAATACAAGGAGCTTATTTTCGACTTGTATAACAACGGCTACTCAATTTATATTCACGACCACCGAGGACAAGGACTTTCGGGTAGAATGACCGAAGACCCCGAAATGGGTTTTGTAGATACATTCCAATATTATGTTGACGATATGAAATATTTTTACGACAATTATCTTAAACCTGATAAGCACAATAAAATATTTCTTTTGGCTCATTCGATGGGTGGTGCAATTGGTATGACTTATCTCGAACAATACCCGAATGATTTTAATGCTGCCGCTTTTTCTTCACCAATGTTAGGATTAAAACCACCAACTTGTTGTGTAATAAAAATTATTACCGGCAAAAAAATTAAATACGCACCGGGTACCGGTAAGTATAACGACAATGAAATACCTTTTGATAAAAATAAACTAACAGGATGTGAAATTCGCTACCAAAGAATGAATGCTGCTTTTGGTGTAGATACTACAGCACGGCTGGGTGGCGCAACTTCTCTGTGGGTTAAAAAATCTTGTCAGCAATTTAAATACCTATTCAAGAATATTGATAAAATTGAAACGCCTTTTATTCTACTCTCAGCAGAAAATGACAATATTGTAGATGTTCATGCCCATCAGAAATTTGTGGAAAAAGCGCAAAAGTCGGGAAAAGCATGTAACGCTTTTGTTGTAGCAAATGCCCAACACGAACTATTAATTGAAAAAGATGAACAACGAATTGAAACGGTAAACGAAATTTTAAAATTCTATTCCAAATATTGATATCCTTTCAACAAAAACAGATAAAAACCTTTTATCCACAAGGGGTAAATAAGGGAGGGATATTCATAAGCAACAAAACCTATTGACAATTAAGTCGATAGGTTTTGTCATTTTTACTAAAGAACCAGTAAAAAGAGATTCTTGGCAGATTTTACATATAGAAAATTATTGAATGTCGATTATTTTTCCTCTATAAATCGGTGTGAATAACCGAATATTTGCCAAGTAATATTTCCATCTCCTCTACCACCTCTTTTTTCTTTTCGGCAAAAAGCTCTTTATAGTAATTTACGCCATCGAAAATATTTTTCTGAAATTTAATTAGTTGTTTTTTTTCTTTTGTATTCTCGAGGTCTTTTTTAAACTCCTCAAAACGCTCTTTAAATATATCGAGGTACATTTTCAGCTCCTTCATAAACATATGAGGGCGGTGTCCCTCGTCGAGTAAATTAGTGCGGCCGTAAATATGGTCAACCATCTCTTTCAGTGTCGAAATTTTTGAGAAGTAAGCTAAATTTGGCCCCGGACAAACGGTTACCTGGTCGGTTGGTTTTACCTCCATTTTTTTCGATTTTATGGTAGAAATCCCCAGGCCAATACAGAGACACTCTTTTTCAATTATTTTATTGTATGCTTTTTCGTACTCCTCCTTAGGCAAATTCATTTCGGCAAGCTCTTTCAGTTTTAACGTTTGATACTGGCGCGAAGAGGTGCAGATTGGTTTTTCGGTATACTCGGTATTATACTTTAAAAACCCTTTAGTACACGGTGTTCCGGCTTGCCCGTTTTTTGCCATCTCCAACCGTTGAATACTCATAGATGCCCCGTAAATGCTGTTAAACGGAACTCCCAGAGGAGACAATCCGCTGTAATAATAATCTTTCTCCTTTCCTTTAGCAAGCAAGTCCATTGTTTCGGTATCAATACTTATAACTTCGGGCACAAGCATAAAAGGAGTTGCCCAACCAACACTATCCATTTTATAGTAATCGAGCAAAAAATTGTGTTCTTCGCTGGTACCCACTCCACCCTGTGCTGTAACTTTTAACTCGGGAGCTTCGGCGGGCTGACGAATCTCTTTTTTTTCGAGTGCCGATTTGTAAAGGTCAATACAAGTCGTATACAAACGGTCTCTGTTATTTCTGAACTCTTCCAGAATAGGGCCAAAAAGAACACCATTTGTTGGGAAAGCGTGTCCTCCGCAGTTTACCCCCGATTCGATACGGTACTCCGAAACCCACAACCCTTTTGCAGCCAACATTTTACCTTGTATGAATGCCGAACGGAAATCGCTAACTTTTAAAATAATTTGCTTTTTAATTGTCCCTGCACTATTGGGAAAAAAGTCTTTAAAATTTTCGATGTAACTAAACAAACGGGGACTCATTCCGGCCGACAAAACCAATGCCGAGCTTAAATTGCTGTTGGCAAAACCTCGCAATGCAGCGTGTGCATCGTTATGCTCAATCGGTAACTCTTCGCCATTTTTGTAATTCACCTTATCTAGTTTGGTCATTATATTCACATCAATCGACCCTACAGTAAGTTTTTCGTTTACCCATTTCGAAAGCTCATCAAATGCATGCTTACTTTTATCTGCCAAATTAAATGTCTCTTTAATTGCACACATATCGGGGAGCATATCAATATATTTCTCCAACTCACCCCCAGCAGTCGAAACCGATTTTTTTAATTCATCAACCTTGCGCGTAACAATTTCGTCGACTAAATTCAGGTACGATGAGATTCTGTCAGCCCTAAAATCATCAACTTTTTTTGAGATTGCCTTAAATGGAATATCAAATTTTTCGCTGTAAAACTCACGCATACTTTCAATTAGCGTATCATCGACCAGCGAAATAACCGATGAAATTCCATATGGAGCAACTGAAATTGGGGTATCAATCGAATATCCAAGTCCAAGTACCGGGATATGAAAAGTATGTCTATCAAATAAATTCATTGTATATATTATTATAAGAAAGCAAAGATAGATTTAATCGGAGGATAACAAAGCGAACAGAAACTA
>WGCT01000295.1 GCA_015493625.1 Draconibacterium sp.
GTTTTATTCGTTACTGCTTTTTTACAAAAATTTTTACGGTAGCATCTTTCTCTATTTCAACCTCTTTCGCATCTGCATCGTTCACATTGTCAACTAATTCGAGACTGTTGGCTAGCGTTTGAGTGCAAATATATGTTTTGTAGTTTTCTACTGCAATATCGAAATTGTTATGTTTTTCAATAGTAATATTAATTCTATCGGTAACTTCAAAATTACTCTCTTTGCGTAAATTCTGAATTTTGTTAATGAATTCGCGTGCAATTCCTTCCTGTTTCAACTCTTCGGTAATGGTTATATCGAGTGCAACAGTTAACTGTCCTTCGGTGGCAACAGTTAGTCCGGGAATGTCTTCGGTCTGAATTTCAACATCGTCTAATGAAAGCTCTATTTTTTCTTCGCCGACAGAAATTTCGAAACGTCCCTCTTTTTCCAGTTCTGCAATATCGGGTTGTTGCATCTGGTTTATGGCACCCGCAATTTGTTTCATCAGTTTCCCGAATTTAGGTCCCAGTGTTTTAAAGTTGGGTTTAATTTTTTTACTTATAATTCCTGAAGTATCGGTTAAAAACTCAACCTCTTTTACATTCACTTCGGCCAGAATAATGTTTTTAACAGCTTCGAATTGTTCCTGAAAATGCGGGTTTAAAACCGGTACAATTATTTTTGCCAGTGGTTGACGAACCTTTAATTTTTCTTTTCGGCGAAGTGCTAAAACCATTGATGAAGCTTTTTGAGCAATGGCCATTTTTTCTTCAAGGGCGTTGTCTATTAGCTTCCTGTTGAATTCGGGAAAATTAATGAGATGAACACTCTGGTCGGTATCTTTGCCGGTTACTTTATTCAAGTCGGAGTAGAGCAGGTCGGCATAAAATGGCGCGATTGGGGCCATTAATTTTGCTACGGTATTTAAACAGGTATACAATGTTTGGTATGCCGAAATTTTATCGGTCGAGTACTCGCCTCCCCAATATCTTTTTCTGCTTAACCGCACAAACCAGTTACTGAGATTTTCGGAGACAAACTCCGAGATAGCTCTTCCGGCGCGAGTAGGTTCGTAATTTTCGTAACTTTCGCCAACTTCTTTTATTAACGAATTAAGGAGTGAAATTACCCACCTGTCTATTTCGGGGCGTTGTGCCATTGGAATTTCATCTTCGGCAAATTTAAACCCATCGACATTGGCATAGAGAGCAAAGAAATTGTACGTATTATAAAGTGTTCCGAAAAATTTGCGTTTTACCTCCTCAACTCCGGCAATGTCGAATTTCAGGTTGTCCCAAGGTTGCGAGTTGGTAATCATATACCAACGTAGTGGGTCGGAACCATATTTTTCGATTGTACTGAACGGGTCAACTGCATTCCCAAGTCGTTTCGACATTTTATTTCCTTTGCTGTCGAGAACCAGTCCGTTCGAGATTATGTTTTTAAAAGCAACCGAATCGCCAATCATAGTAGCAATTGCGTGAAGCGTAAAGAACCATCCGCGTGTTTGGTCAACACCTTCGGCAATAAAGTCGGCGGGGAAAAGGGAGGCCTCGCCCTGCTCTTGCCCGGAAGATAACAGATGTGGATTTTCGAACGGATAATGGTGCTGAGCAAACGGCATGGCGCCCGAGTCGAACCAAACATCGATTAAATCGGGCTCGCGGAACATTTTTTGTCCTTTTGGCGAAACCAGAATTATTTTATCGACATACGATTTGTGCAAATCTATTTTATCGTAATTTTCTTTCGAATAATCTCCAACGTTAAAACCATCGAATGGGTTTTCTGACATAAATCCTGCATCGATAGATTTTTTTATTTCGCCCATCAACTCTTCGGTCGAGCCGATGCAAACCTCTTCTGCTCCGTCTTCTGTTCTCCATATTGGAAGCGGTGTACCCCAAAAACGCGAGCGACTTAAATTCCAATCGACTAAATTCTCTAACCAGTTTCCAAAACGTCCGGTTCCGGTTGATTTTGGTTTCCAGTTAATGGTGTTGTTTAACTCTACCATTCTCTCTTTTACGGCGGTAGTTTTTATAAACCACGAGTCGAGCGGATAGTAGAGAACCGGCTTGTCGGTGCGCCAGCAGTGTGGATAGTTGTGGGTGTGTTTCTCTATTTTAAATGCTTTGTTTTGCATTTTCAGCATGACCGAAATATCTACATCAACTGTTGCGTCTTTTTCCGATAGTTTTTCGTTGTAGGCATTTTTTACATATCGGCCGGCAAACTCGTTGTATTTTTCAACATTTACATAGTTCTTAACAAATCCGGAGTCCATATTTTCGATTAAGAAAAACCGGCCTTTTTTATCGACCAGTGCCTGACTTTTGCCTTCAATATCTTCAACAATTAGCGGTGCTATTCCGTTTTGTTTTGCTACGCGGTCGTCGTCGGCACCAAAAGTTGGAGCAATATGAACAATTCCTGTTCCGTCTTCGGTGGTTACAAAGTCGCCCGGAATTACTTCAAATGCTTTCCCTTTGGGTTTTACCCATTCAATTAACTGCTCGTACTGAACGCCGGTTAAGTCGGTTCCTTTGTATTCGCCTATAATTTTGTACGGAATATTTTTATCGCCCTTTTTGTATTCATCGAAAGGTAAATCCCGGTTCTTTTCATTAAAATGAACAGATAACAAATCTTTTGCTAATACAAGAGTTACCTGATTTCCCGAGTAGGGATTAAAAGTTTTAACCTGTACATATTTTATTCCGGGGCCAACACAAAGTGCTGTGTTCGATGGTAAAGTCCACGGGGTTGTTGTCCAGGCAATAAAATATACATCGGTATCGATATTTTCGAAAAGGAATTCCGATTTTTCGTTTTTAATAATTTTAAACTGGGCAATTGCAGTTGTATCTTTCACATCGCGGTAGCATCCTGGTTGGTTTAATTCGTGCGAACTTAATCCTGTTCCGGCAGCCGGCGAGTAGGGTTGAATGGTGTATCCTTTATACATTAACCCTTTGTTGTATATCTGTTTAAGTAGCCACCACACGCTTTCAATATAGCGGTTGTCGAAAGTAATGTACGGGTCGTCCATATTTACCCAGTATCCCATTTTCCGGGTGAGTTCCTCCCACTCGCGCGTGTATTTCATTACTTCGGTACGGCACGATTGATTATACTCTTCAACCGTAATTTTTTTACCAATATCTTCTTTGGTAATATTCAGTGCTTTTTCTACACTTAATTCCACCGGAAGTCCGTGTGTGTCCCAGCCGGCTTTCCGGTGAACACGGAATCCTTGCATGGTTTTATATCGGCAAAATATATCTTTTATTGCACGTGCCATAACATGGTGAATTCCCGGCATTCCGTTGGCCGATGGCGGCCCTTCGTAAAATACAAAAGTAGGATGCCCCTCGCGCGTAGAAATACTTTTATGAAAAGTATCGTTTTCTTCCCAACGTTTTAAAACTTTTTTATTGATTTGCGACAAATCTAACTGCTTGTATTCCTGAAACTTATTGCTCATAAGAAAAATATAAATTGGTATTATACCAAAATTAATCTGGTCTCAATTTTTAAGAGTGCAAATATAGGAATTTTTTTATGCCGAGAATGGCATTTATGTGTTTTAACAAGAATGTGTTAACCCAATAAAAAAGGCCGTTCTCTTTACAGAAAACGGCCTTTTTTATTTTTTAAATACTATCTGTTAATAGAACTTCGATCTTTTATCTACAATTTTAACTGCATTTTTGTGTGCTTCGTAAGCTTGCGAATTGGCTCTGAAAGCAAGACTTTGTTCCAATCGATTTTGTTCGGTAGCCACATCTTCAACTGTACCTGTATTTGCCGAAGTAACTTTAACAATGTATACTCCATTAAATCCGGTAACTGGTTTCGATATTTTATCGACATCGAGTGAAACTACAGTTCCCACAACGGCAGGTTCAACGCCTAATCCGGGAATTGAATAGCTGTTAAAATCGATTCCTGAAGCACTTTTAACTGTTGTGCTAAGTTCGGTAGCAACGGCTGCTAAATCTGTTTTTCCGGCTAAAGCGGTATTGGCTTTGTTAACCAGATATTCAGCTTTCTTTTCATTTGTTACACTCATTTCAACCCGTGCACGAACATCTTCAAATTTGGCGATACCTTCTTCGGTAGCTTTAGTAAGAACGGCAACTACAAAATTATCGCCCAACTCAAATATTGGAGATTCTTGTGTTGTTGTAAGAATATCGTTCTCTTCGGCACGGTAGGCTGCACGAATTAAATCTCTTGCTTTATCTAAACCAACAATCTGACGATCGTTTTCGCGTACAGTAGCTACTCGTTTGCTCAGTTTCTGTTTAACAACTGCCGATTCAAACTTTTCGCGTGTTGTATTCTCTCCGGCAAATTTACTTGCTTTTGCATAGGTGTTTTGAACTGTTCTTGTACTTGGTTCTACTTTACGTACCATGTATGCAATTTGAACTTGTTTCGATTTCACTCCCAGTTTTGTGGTTTGAATAATATGTATTCCGTATTGTGTTGCTGCAAGAGTAACTTCGTTTTTCGCATTTCCAAAAGCAGCCTCTTCAAATGGCTTAACCATTTGGCCACGTTTGAACCATCCTAAATCGCCACCGTTAACTGCCGATCCCTGATCGGTAGAATATTTTTTTGCCAATTTTGCAAAATCGCTGCCGTTTTCAATTGCTGTTTTTAAGCTGTCGGCTAAAGCTTGTACTGCAGGAACTTCGTCCTGAGATGTAACTTTTAACAAAATATGGCGGGCCTGAACCGAGTCGGGCATCATTTTAATGGCATTTACTTTTGCCAAAATATATCTGTCGTTTTCGAAATACGGACCGTAAACATCGTTTACTTTGGCTCCTTCGTCGAAAACCCAAGTGCCTATTTTCTCGGGTAAGTTTTCTTTTTTGTACCAGGTATCAACAAAACTCTCGTCGGAATTTGAATTTACAAATTGAGCGTTATCGGGAGTTGTTGCAAAATCGCTTTTTATTTCGTTAATCCACTTTTCGGCATTTTTAAAGTCGGCTTCCGATGGTTTAACTTTAAAAGTAATGTATTCGATACTACGTAACTTCTCCTGTTTGTAGTTGTCTTTATGTTTGTCGTAATAAGCTCTTAAGTCTTTGTCGGAAACTGTAACAACGCTGTCGGGAACAGTGTTCATATTGAGTGCGACATAATCGAAATTAACTTTTTTACTATTTAACTCGGCACTTTGCTGAGCAGCTTGTGTGGTAATATACAATCCTTTTCCCACCATTTGCGAGTATTTGGTTTGTTTGCGTTCGGCCACAATTTCCTTTTCGAGATACAACCAATACTGACGTTGTTCGGGAGAAACTCCTGTGTCTAACTGTTTTAGAAACCTGATAACCGCAGCACGATCGACCTGCCCTGTATTTGGGTTACGAAAAAGTTGCTGAATTATAGGATGAAGATTTACTCCCTGAATCATATCGAAAAGTTCGTCGGAACTTACGTCGATTCCCAAATCTTCGTACACATCTCCCATAACAATCTTTCTAACAAACGATTGCCATGCTTGCTCGCGCACTTGTACCCAACTTTTTTCGTCTAACTGAGTTTGATGGGTATTTTGTTTATAAATTTCACCCAACTCTTCTAACTTTTTCTGAAAATCAGGATATTGAATTGATTCTCCATCAATTACTCCAACTTCCATTTGGCCTTTTTTAAAGATTGTAGAAGCGTTTTTCAACATACCTCCCAAAATAAATGCAGCCAGCGAAACACCTATAACAATTGCTACCAGCAATCCTGCTTTCGTTCTGATTTTTTCTAACGTTGCCATTTATAACCTGTTATTTTATTGCGAATTTTACTTAAAATTTTCGAACTGCGAAGATAACATTTTTACGTATTTTA